>NZ_JBWKCC010000031.1:131353-133566 GCF_056436655.1 Streptomyces sp. NPDC043427
CGGCGCCGGACCCTCTGGCGTGACGGCGAGGCTGCGCCACGACCGCCGGTCGGAGCGTGTGAGGCGCCCTGGTGCCCTGGCCCTCCCACTGGCAACACTCGGTCGCCCTGACCGAGCAGGGTCAAGCATGCGGAGTGCGGCGTGACGGTGGCGCCGGATCCGGTTGCATGATGCGGGGCCGGGTGGGGCAGGCTTCCTCGATTCGTGTTTCCGGGTGCGCTGACGTAGACTGACTCGTCGGCTCTCGTGCACCCGCATGCCTGCATGCGCTCGTACAGAGTCGATCAAGGTAGTCGATTCGAAGGGCGAAGCGTGGCCAAGAAGCAAGGTGCCATCGAGATCGAGGGCACTGTCGTCGAGTCTCTTCCGAACGCCATGTTCAAGGTCGAGCTCCAGAACGGCCACCAGGTCCTGGCACACATCAGCGGCAAGATGCGCATGCACTACATCCGCATCCTCCCTGACGACCGGGTCGTGGTGGAGCTGTCTCCGTACGACCTGACGCGTGGCCGGATCGTCTACCGGTACAAGTAGATCTTGCCCCACGTCCCGCGTATCTGCGCGGGGCCGCCGGCAACTGACCCGGAGAACCTCACATCCCATGAAGGTCAAGCCGAGCGTCAAGAAGATCTGCGACAAGTGCAGGGTGATCCGCCGTCACGGCCGGGTCATGATCATCTGCGAGAACCCGCGCCACAAGCAGCGCCAGGGCTGATCGCGAGCAGATCGCACCCTCTGCTTTTCGTAGAGACTTCGCGCGACGCGAGCTGAATATGTTCATACGCAGATCCCAGGCGAGCGATCGCCTGACACCCCCGGTTCGGAGGCCGGGGACCTGGTTCGTACCTGATACGGCGGCCGGGAGTCGGTTCTGTGGAAGACCTCCGAGGATCAACTGGAGCCATTGAATGGCACGCGTTTCCGGTGTTGACATCCCGCGCGAAAAGCGCGTGGAGGTCGCCCTCACCTACGTGTTCGGCATCGGCCGGACCCTTTCGCAGTTGACGCTGGCCGAGACCGGCATCGACCCCAACACCCGCGTTCGCGACCTCTCCGAGGAGCAGCTCGTCGCGATCCGCGAGTACGTCGACAACAACATCAAGACCGAGGGTGACCTCCGTCGCGAGATCCAGGCCGACATCCGCCGCAAGGTCGAGATCGGTTGCTACCAGGGTCTGCGTCACCGCCGCGGCCTGCCCGTCCGCGGTCAGCGCACCAGCACCAACGCCCGCACCCGCAAGGGCCCGCGTCGCGCCATCGCCGGCAAGAAGAAGCCGGGCAAGAAGTAGTCCGCAGCGGACGCCTGTCCACGGTCTTCGCTGTAGGACCGACCACCTCCCGTAGGAGTTAAGAGATGCCCCCCAAGGGACGTCAGGGCGCTGCCAAGAAGGTGCGCCGCAAGGAAAAGAAGAACGTCGCTCACGGCCACGCGCACATCAAGAGCACGTTCAACAACACGATCGTCTCCATCACGGACCCGTCCGGCAACGTGATCTCCTGGGCCTCCGCCGGCCACGTCGGCTTCAAGGGCTCCCGGAAGTCCACGCCGTTCGCCGCGCAGATGGCCGCCGAGTCGGCTGCCCGCCGCGCCCAGGAGCACGGCATGCGCAAGGTCGACGTGTTCGTGAAGGGCCCGGGTTCCGGTCGTGAGACCGCGATCCGCTCCCTGCAGGCCACGGGCCTCGAGGTCGGCTCCATCCAGGACGTCACCCCGACCCCGCACAACGGCTGCCGTCCGCCGAAGCGTCGTCGCGTCTGACGTACGGCTGCTTCGCGCAGGCTTACGGGGGTGTGGGGGTGTCCCCCACATAACCCCGCCGGGCGGTACGGCTCTGTAGGCCGTATCGCCCGTACCCTTGCAGTACCCGCGCTTCTCACAGGGTGCGGTTTCCGTCGGGCGTCAAATAGCGGGCGTCCACGAAAGAAGGATCTGATCCACACATGCTGATCGCTCAGCGTCCCTCATTGACCGAAGAGGTCGTTGACGAGTTCCGCTCCCGGTTCGTGATCGAGCCGCTGGAGCCGGGCTTCGGCTACACCCTCGGCAACTCCCTCCGCCGCACCCTCCTGTCGTCGATCCCCGGTGCCGCTGTCACCAGCATCCGCATCGACGGTGTTCTGCACGAGTTCACCACCGTGCCGGGCGTCAAGGAGGACGTCACCGACCTGATCCTCAACATCAAGCAGCTGGTCGTCTCCTCGGAGCACGACGA
>NZ_JBWKCC010000032.1:0-131977 GCF_056436655.1 Streptomyces sp. NPDC043427
GCTGGAACAGCTCCCACAACTCGTCCGGCACCAGCCGCTCAACGATCCCTGCCACGACCGGCAGCTTACCCAGCCAAATGAGATGACGTCTTAGGGGCGGGCACTGACATTGATGCTGATACTCAGGTTCCGGTGGCCGTGGCTCGGGCACTGACTGACGCCTCGCTGGGCTGTCCTGCCGCTGTTCTGTCCGGCCGCCGGATCGTCGCCGGGTACGAGGGCGACGCCCAGGCGGGGCACTGGCATGTCATCCGGACGGCGCCGAGGGCCGACAACCGGGGGCTGTACCGCGGCTGGGCCTTCCGAACGGCCACCTCGGCGGCCGTCGTGGTGGGCGCTGACCCGCAGGGACGCACCCTCCTCGAATACGCGCCCACCGGTGACTTCGCAGCGCACCTGGCGCTGTCCGCCGGCGGGACCGAACCGGTCGACATCCAGGTCCTGCGGCCCACGCGCCCGGCCGCCTGGTACGACCGCTTCGCCGAACTCCGCCGCGCGCGGGGGCCGGTGCCCGCCCGGACGGAACTCACCGGGCGCCTGGCGGAGCTCCTGGGCGTCTCCCCCGCAGAGGCGGCCGTCCTGCTCGCCGCCCAGGTGGAGTGTGCCCCCCACCAGTTGTGCGTACCCGACCCCAAGTTGCCGCCTCACGGCTGGGCCGAGGCGACCTGGAAGGTGCGGCGCGCGGAGCGCGAGGCGGTCGTCGAGGGGCTGACCGCCGTCCTGGACGCCGACGACCTGGCCGGCTTCTACGAACAGCTCCTGCCCGACGACCCCGAGCGGCTGTGGACCGAAGGGCCGGACATCGAGCGGGCCGCCGCCTGGTGGCACACCCACCACGGCGCGCCGCTGCCCGTGCCGGTGGACCTGCTGCCGCTTGCCGCGAAGGAGTTCACCCGACCCAAGGGCGAGCACGCCATCGCCGCCGGCCGCAAGGGATCCGACGGCATGTGGTGGCCCACCCTGAGGCCCGCCACCCTCCTGGGCCACGTGGCCGCAGGGGCCGCCGCCCTCACCGAAGGCTCCTCGACGAGCGCCGACAGCAGCCCACCCAGGGGCGCCTTCTCCCCCCTCGCCGGCACACCCCACCTCCTCGGTCTCGTCCGGGCCGCCGTATGGATGGCCTACCGGACGCCTGCCGGCGATCCGCTGCGGCCTCCGGTCGGGGCGGCCGTCGGGCGGATGAGGGCTGCCGTCGACGCGGCGGGACCGCTCACCGTGTTCTCCGTGCAGAGCAACTACCTGATGGGCGCGCCCGCCACGCTCGAGTCGCTGGGGCTGGACACCCATCCGGCCGTGTCCTGGGAGGACGACCCGGAGTTCATCGGCGGGCTGCGGCACATACGCGTCGACCCGGCCGCGCTCACCGGCGCCGACGACCCGCTGCTCGACCGGCTGGACGCCTACCTGGACTCCGTCCTGCCCTCCCAGTGGCTTCCCGCGCCGTACGGTCTGCCCGGTCTGGTCGACCTGCGGACCCTGCTCTCAGCGGAGTTCGCGGCCCTCGGAGAGCATCTCGCCGACGACGAGAAGCGGCCCACCGGATGGGAGCAGGACCCGAGCCGCAGTGTGCCCCACCTCGTCGACAGCTGCCGGACGGAGTACGGGCTCAGTGCCGACGCGGCCGCCCTGTATCTCATGATCCTCGCCCTGCCCGATCCGACCGACCGGAACGTGAGGCAGTGGACCGCCTGGAAGCCCGCCCGGTTCAAGGCGGCGCACGCCGAACTCGCCGGTTCCGGGCGGGTCGTGCGCGCCGACCGGGCGCGGGCCGGGCGCACGCTGTTCCTGCCCGGTGCCTGGCAGGAGACCAAGGTGCCGCGTCTGCCGGTGGAGCGGGCGAAGTCCCGGCTGCTGCCGCACGCGGTGGAGCACCGGTCCACGGCCCATACGGCGGTCGTGCCGATGATGCCGGTACCGGTGCTCTTCGAGCGGGCGTGGGCCCACGCCGAGCACTAGCGGGCCCGCTGGGCGTCAGAGACGCTCGGGCGTCCTGATGCCCAGCAGGGCCATGCCCTTGTGCAGGGTGCGGGCCGTCAGGTCGACGAGGAACAGGCGGTTCTCCACCTGCTCCGGCGTCTCGGCCTTCAGGACCGGGCACTGGTCGTAGAACGTCGTCAGGAACGTCGCCAGCTGGTAGAGGTACGACGCCAGCTTGTGCGGCTCGTACGCCGACGCCACCTCGAGGACCGTCTCGCCGAACCGGTCCAGGTGCAGACCCAGTGCCCGCTCCGCCGGGGCCAGCGCCAGTTCCGGGTGGGCCGCCGGGCGAGCCTCGCCCGCCTTGCGCAGGATGGACTGGATACGGGCGTACGCGTACTGGAGGTACACGGACGTGTCGCCGCTGAGCGAGACCATCTGGTCCAGGTCGAACTTGTAGTCCCGCACGGCGGAGGTCGACAGGTCGGCGTACTTCACCGCGCCGACGCCGACGTACCGGCCGTTCTCGTCGATCTCCTGCTCCGACAGGCCCACCTTCTCGGCCTTCTCCCGGACCACGGTCGTGGCACGCTCGACCGCCTCGTCGAGGAGGTCGACCAGCTTGACCGTCTCGCCCTCACGGGTCTTGAACGGCTTGCCGTCCTTGCCGAGGACCGTGCCGAAGGCGAGCTGGACGGCCGTGACGTCGTCGTTCAGCCAGCCTGCGCGGCGGGCGGTCTCGAAGACCATCCGGAAGTGCAGGGACTGGCGGGCGTCCACGACGTACAGAAGGGTGTCGGCCTTCAGGTTGAAGACACGGTCGCGGATCGCGGACAGGTCGGTCGCCGCATAGCCGTAGCCGCCGTCCGACTTCTGCACGATCAGCGGGACCGGCTTGCCCTCCGGGCTCTTGATGTCGTCGAAGAACACGCACAGGGCGCCCTCCGAGCGGACCGCGACACCCGACTCCTCCAGGAGGCGGCAGGTCTCGTCGAGCATGTCGTTGTAGCCGGACTCGCCGACGATGTCCGGGTCCCGGATCTCCATGTCCAGCTTCTCGAAGACGGAGAAGAAGTAGATCTTCGACTCGTCGACGAACTTCTGCCACGTGGCGAGCGTGTGCGGCTCACCGGCCTGGAGGTCCACCACCCGGCGACGCGCCCGCGTCTTGAACTCCTCGTCGGAGTCGAAGAACTTGCGCGCGGCCTTGTAGAGGCGGTCGAGGTTCGACATCGCCTCCTCACCGGTCACCTCGGCGGCCTTGTGGTCCAGCTCGTGCGGGTGCTCGTCCAGGTACTGGATGAGCATGCCGAACTGGGTGCCCCAGTCGCCGATGTGGTGCCGCCGGACGACGGTCTCGCCCGCGAACTCCATCAGCTGGACCAGCGCGTCGCCGATCACCGCGGAACGCAGGTGGCCGACGTGCATCTCCTTCGCCACGTTCGGCTGGGCGTAGTCGACGACCGTCGTGCCGGTCCGCTCCGGGTGGGGCACGCCGAGGCGGTCCGTGTCCGCGTACCGCGCGGCGAGGTTCTCGGTGATCGCCTTGTCGGTGATGGTGATGTTGAGGAAGCCGGGGCCGGAGACCTCGATCTCCTTGATCACGTCACCGGTGGCGACCTGGGAGACGACCTGCGTCGCCAGTTCCCGCGGGTTCGCCTTCGCCTTCTTGGCCAGCGCGAGGATGCCGTTGGCCTGGAAGTCGGCCCGGTCGCTTCGTCGCAGCAGCGGGTCCGCGGAGGCCTCCGGCAGGGCGGCGGAGAGGGCGGAGGCGAGCTGCTGCTGAACGGAGTCGCTGAGGGACGTGACCGGGGCCATATGAGTGGGTGCCGTTCTCCTCGTGGGGTCGATAGACACAGCCAGTATCCCATGGTGGGTAAAGGGGTTTTCCCGGGCGCGATGCGGTCTGGGAGAATGGGGCCACCATCAAGCCTTCCGTACTTCACTTCAGTAAAAGAGGACGTGCCGATCGTGGCTCAGAGCACCGAGACCACCGACTGGGTCTCCCGTTTCGCGGATGAGGTCATCGAGGAGTCGGAGCGTCGGGCCCCGGGCAAACCGGTCGTCGTCGCCTCGGGCCTCTCCCCTTCCGGTCCCATCCACCTGGGCAACCTGCGCGAGGTCATGACCCCGCACCTCGTCGCCGACGAGGTGCGCCGCCGGGGCCATCAGGTCCGCCATCTCATCTCCTGGGACGACTACGACCGCTACCGCAAGGTGCCCGCGGGCATCGCCGGGGTCGACGACTCCTGGCAGGAGCACATCGGCAAGCCGCTGACCTCCGTCCCGGCCCCGAAGGGCTCCGCCCACCCCAACTGGGCCGAGCACTTCAAGGCGGCGATGATCGAGTCGCTGGCCGAGCTGGGTGTCGAGTTCGACGGGATCAGCCAGACCGCGCAGTACACCTCCGGCGTGTACCGCGAGCAGATCCTGCACGCCATGCGGCACCGGGGCGAGATCGACGCGATCCTCGACCAGTACCGCACGAAGAAGGCCCCGGCGAAGAAGCAGCAGCAGAAGCCGGTCGACGAGGCCGAGCTGGAGGCCGCCGAGGGCTCCGGCGCGGCGAGCGAGGACGACGGCAGCTCCTCCGCCGGGTACTTCCCGTACAAGCCGTACTGCGGCAACTGCGAGAAGGACCTCACCACCGTCATCGCCTACGACGACGACAGCACGGAGCTGACGTACACCTGCACGGCGTGCGGCTTCTCCGAGACCGTCCGGCTGAACGAGTTCAACCGCGGCAAGCTGGTCTGGAAGGTCGACTGGCCCATGCGCTGGGCGTACGAGGGTGTCGTCTTCGAGCCGAGCGGCGTCGACCACTCGTCGCCCGGGTCGAGCTTCCAGGTCGGTGGGCAGATCGTCGGGATCTTCGGCGGGAAGCAGCCGATCGGGCCGATGTACGCGTTCGTCGGCATCTCCGGGATGGCGAAGATGTCGTCCTCCCGTGGTGGGGTCCCGACCCCCGCCGACGCGCTGAAGATCATGGAGCCGCAGCTGCTGCGCTGGCTGTACGCCCGCCGTCGGCCCAACCAGTCCTTCAAGATCGCCTTCGACCAGGAGATCCAGCGGCTCTACGACGAGTGGGACAAGCTGGACGGCAAGGTCGCCGACGGTTCCGCGCTGCCGGCGGACGTCGCCGCCCATGCGCGTGCGGTGCGTACGGCCGGTGGTGAGCTGCCGCGTACGGCGCGGCCACTGCCGTACCGGACGCTGGCCTCCGTCGCCGACATCACCGCCGGGCACCAGGACCAGGCGCTGCGCATCCTGTCCGACCTCGACCCCCAGAACCCGCTCGGTTCGCTGGACGAGGCGCGGCCGCGGTACGACAAGGCTGAGGCCTGGATCAACACGCACGTTCCCGCCGACCAGCGGACCATCGTGCGGGACGAGCCCGACGCCGAGTTGCTGAAGTCGCTCGACGAGGCGTCCCAGCAGTCGGTGCGGCTGCTGCTGGACGGGCTGGACTCGCACTGGTCGTTGGACGGGCTGACGCACCTTGTGTACGGCGTGCCCAAGGTGCAGGCCGGGTTCTCCGCGGACGCCACGCCCAAGGAGCTGCCGCCGGAGATCAAGACCGCCCAGCGGTCGTTCTTCGCGCTGCTGTACCACCTGCTCGTCGGGCGGGACACGGGGCCGCGGCTGCCTACGCTGCTGTTGGCGGTGGGGCAGGAGCGGGTTCGGGCGCTGCTCGGGGAGTAACACTTGAGAAAGGGGGGCCCTCCACAAGCGGCCCCCCTTTTTTCTACGCGATTTTCCTTACGCGATGTGGTCTTCTTCCAATTGCGCGTTGTGGCGCTTGGTGAAGCGGCTGACCATGCGCTTCGCATCCTCTGCGGGAAGAGTGATACGGAACTCGGCCTCCACGTTGTCGATGAACTCGCGCGGAGTCGGGTAGCCGCTGCCGCCTATCGACTGCTTGAAGACCTGGTAGTACGACTCCGCGTCCGGCTCGACGGGCGGGGTGCCGCCGCCTTCGCCGAGCTCACGCGTGCGGCCTGGAGTGACCGGGATGGGGAAGCTGCCGGTGTCCTCCGGGGAGGGGGGCTGCTGCTCGTACTGCTGCGGGTCGGGGTACTGCTGCTCCTCGTACCACTGCTCGTACTGTTCGTCGGGGTCGTACGAGGGGTCGTAGCCGCCCTGGTACTGGATCTCGGCGGGGGGCTTGAACCACGGGTTCTGTTCGGGCGCGGGCTCGTAGTCGAGTTGCCCGGGGTTCTGGGTGCCGTCGGGGGAGTCGAGGGGCTGCCCGGTGCGGGGTGCCGCATTCTGTGGGA
Source organism: Streptomyces sp. NPDC043427 (assembly GCF_056436655.1). Classification (NCBI taxonomy): domain Bacteria; kingdom Bacillati; phylum Actinomycetota; class Actinomycetes; order Kitasatosporales; family Streptomycetaceae; genus Streptomyces; species Streptomyces sp. NPDC043427. The sequence continues at coordinate 6,195 of NZ_JBWKCC010000032.1, forward strand.
CGGGCGCCGCCCCAGCGGCACGACTGCCCGCAGCTGCCGCCGTATCTGCGGCGCCCGCAGCTGCGGCGATCTCGCGGCTGCCCGTAGCCGGAGCGTACTGGTCGGCGGTGTCGGCCGCGGTCAGCTCGGGTTGCGGTGCCGGAGGGATCAGTGCCGGCTCGATGCCCGCCGCCGCCAAGCCCGCCGGAGCGGTCTCCGCCAGGGGCACGCCGTACCTCGCCAGGCGCAGCGGCATCAAGGATTCCACCGGGGCCTTCCTCCTCCAGGCCCGGCCGAAGCGGGAGCGGAGGCGGGCCTGGTAGACGAGGCGTTCCTGTTCGAGCTTGATGACCTGGTCGTAGGAGCGGAGCTCCCACAGCTTCATGCGGCGCCAGAGGAGGAACGTGGGGACGGGGGAGAGGAGCCAGCGGGTGAGGCGGACACCCTCCATGTGCTTGTCGGCCGTGATGTCGGCGATGCGGCCGATGGCGTGCCGGGCCGCTTCCACCGCCACCACGAACAGGACCGGGATCACCGCGTGCATGCCGACGCCCAGCGGGTCCGGCCAGGCCGCCGCGCCGTTGAACGCGATCGTGGCCGCGGTGAGCAGCCACGCCGTCTGGCGCAGGAGCGGGAAGGGGATGCGGATCCAGGTCAGGAGGAGATCCAGGGCGAGCAGGACGCAGATGCCCGCGTCGATGCCGATCGGGAAGACGTAGCTGAAGTTCCCGAAGCCCTTCTTGAGGGCCAGCTCGCGAACGGCTGCGTACGAACCCGCGAAGCCGATCCCGGCGATGATCACGGCGCCGAACACGACCACGCCGATGAGAACGCGGTGCATCCGAGTCAGCTGCATGGGCGCGGCCACCCGTACTCCCCTCCCCTTGCGTGTTGTTGCGCGGAACAGGGTGGCACATGTGTCCGGTGAACGCGTGGTCGGTACGGGCGGAGCCCGGCCCCCGAGGGGGGCCGGGCTCCGTCAAACAGCCGCTCCGAGCAGGGAGTTGACCACCAGGTGTGACAGTCAGCTCTTCTTTGCCGCTGACTTGGAGGGGGAGGCGCTCGCGGACTTCGACGGGCTCGCCGACGGTTCCTTGGACGCCGACTTCGACGGCGTCGGGCTCGCCGTGCCCGCACCCGAACCGGAGCCCGAACCGGAGCCCGTGCCCGAACCGGAGCCCGATCCGCCCTTGCCGTTCGCCGACGAGACCGCCGCCACGGCCTCCTTGGCCGCCTTCTCCGCCGCCTTCGTCAGTTCCTCGGCGCTCGGCGCCTTGTCCCCGGCCAGGCCCGCACCGTTGTAGTCGACGGTGACGACGACGTTCTCGACGCGCGCCACGACCGTCTGCTGCTTGAAGCTGCCTTCCTTCTTCTTCAGGCCGTAGCGCACCAGCGTCGCCTCGTCGCCCGTACCGGCGACCGGCTCCGTCTTGCTGTCCTTCGCACCCGACACCGCCTGGGCGTCCTTGATCTGCGACGCGTAGTACTCCTGCGCCAGCTTGTCGCCCGCGCCCCGCGTCTGGTCCGACTCGAAACGCAGCATCGACACGTTCAGCCAGCGGAACTGGGAGCCCTTCACCCCGTTGTTGGCGAGGCTGCTCCAGGAGCAGCTGCCCCGAGTCGAGGCGTCGCTCGACTTGCCTTCCTTGCCCGACTTGGCCTCGGGCACCAGGTCTTCGAGGGTCTTCTTCGCCAACGCCTTGCACGAGTCGGGCAGCGTCCGGTACGCGGCCGCCTGCACGGTCGGAGACGCGCTCGCGGACGTGCTCACCTCACTCCCGGCCCCCTGCTTCGCGGCGTCGGCGGAGCCGGAGCCGCTGTCGGAGTCGGAGGAGCAGCCGGCGGCCACCAGCATCACGGGGACGGCGGCCGCGCTGACAAGTGCACGGCTCAGGCGCTTCGCTCGCTGCTCGGGCTGGTCTCGCTGGGCTCGTCGCTGCATGGTTCCTTCACTCATGACGCTCGTGGTTCCTGCGGTCGGATCGGGTCCGAGGGGCCACGGTACGCGGTGAAGGAGCTGTGTGTTCTCTCTTTGTGACCTTCGCGGCAGTTGACGGGGCCGCGGTGAAGGGGCGTCAGCCCGACAGTGACTCGGCCAGCTGGGAGGCCAGTTTCCGCGCCCTGTCCTGCATTTCCTCGTTGTCCGGGACGATGCCCACCGTCGTCGGCTGCTCCATGTACTCGATCGTCACGATCACGTTCGACGTGCGGAACGCCACAGTTACCGTGCGCTGCTTGGCCGTCGAACCGGAGCTGCTCAGCTCGTCGTCGAGGAACGCCTCGTCACCGAGGTCGGTGAGGACGCGGGGCTGGAGGTCGGTCGGGGTGGCGGTGCCGGTGGCGGAGGGGCCGGCGGAAGGGGAGGAGCCCAAGGGCGAGGGGGAGGCGGGGGACGTGGGCGCCGAGGGGGACGGTGAGGCGCCGGAGCCGGCGGAGGGGGACGCGGTGTCGTCGCTGTCGCCGGATTCGGAGACGGTCGGCTCCGGGAGGTCGGCCGCGGTCTGCTTCGTCGCGAAGAGCTGCTCGGCCTGGTTGTCGTCGCTGACCGTGTTGTCGTAGGACACCACGCGCTCGAAGTCGACGAGCAGATGGTCGGTGGCGTCCGTGGCCTGTACCTTCCAGCCGCAGCCGACCTTGCGGTCCGTGTTGTACGTCAAGGTCGCCTCGCCCTCGTACGCCTTCTCCCGCTGGTCGGGGTCGGCGATCTGCTTGAGGCCGGGCAGCATCGAGTCGAGGGTGCCGCGGCCGACCGCGCCGCACGGTTCGGGGAGCGAGGTGTACTTGCCGGGCTGCGCCGCGGCGGACGCCGTACCGGCGTCGCCGGGGTTGGAGTCGTCCGTGGTACCGCCGTCGTCCGAGCTGCCCGTGCAGCCGGCGAGGAGCGCCGCGAGGAGCGCGGCGACGCCGGGTACGTACGCCTTCCGCTGCACGGTCAGGCTCCTCTCGACGGTGTGTCCGGCCTTGCTATGCCGTGTGTGTGCCAGTGTCCCCGCTGGTTATTCGCTTGCCGCGCGGGGGCTGCACCGGCAGACAATGTGTATCGCACGCAGAGCTGTGGACGCCGGTCCGTTGTCCCTTTTCCATGACCTTGGCGCTGGTTTTGCGACTTGATACTTCTGTTTGTTTTCCGGGGGAATGAGGACGATATGCCGTACGTGGAGATGCCGGGCGCGAAGGTCCCGATCCGCATGTGGACCGACCCCGCGACGGTCGAGGAGGGCGCACTCCAGCAGCTGCGCAACGTGGCGACCCTTCCGTGGATCAAGGGCCTGGCCGTCATGCCGGACGTCCACTACGGCAAGGGCGCGACCGTCGGGTCCGTCATCGCCATGCGGGGGGCCGTGTGCCCCGCCGCGGTGGGCGTGGACATCGGCTGCGGGATGTCGGCGGTGAAGACGTCCCTCACGGCGAACGACCTGCCGGGGGATCTTTCACGGCTGCGGTCGAAGATCGAGCAGGCCATTCCGGTGGGGCGGGGGATGCACGACGACGCCGTGGACCCGGGGGGCCTGTACGGGTTCGCGACCGGAGGGTGGGACGACTTCTGGGGGCGGTTCGACGGGATCGCCGATGCGGTGAAGTTCCGTCAGGAGCGCGCCACGAAGCAGATGGGAACGCTCGGATCCGGAAATCATTTTGTGGAAGTCTGCACGGATACGACAGGTTCTGTCTGGCTGATGCTCCACTCCGGTTCCCGGAACATCGGTAAGGAGCTGGCCGAGTTCCACATCGGCGTCGCCCAGAAGCTCCCGCACAACCAGGGTCTGATCGACCGCGACCTCGCGGTCTTCGTCGCGGACACCCCGCAGATGGCGGCCTACCGCAACGACCTGTTCTGGGCGCAGGAGTACGCCAAGTACAACCGCTCGATCATGATGGCGCTCCTGAAGGACGTGGTCCGCAAGGAGTTCAAGAAGGCGAAGCCGGTCTTCGAGCCGGAGATCAGCGCGCACCACAACTACGTCGCCGAGGAGCGCTACGACGGCATGGACCTGCTCGTCACCCGCAAGGGCGCGATCAGGGCCGGCTCCGGTGACTACGGGATCATCCCCGGCTCGATGGGCACGGGTTCGTACATCGTGAAGGGCCTCGGCAACGAGAAGGCCTTCAACTCGGCGTCGCACGGCGCGGGTCGGCGCATGAGCCGCAACGCGGCCAAGCGTCGCTTCTCGACGAAGGACCTGGAGGAGCAGACGCGGGGCGTGGAGTGCCGCAAGGACTCCGGTGTCGTGGACGAGATCCCGGGCGCGTACAAGCCGATCGAGCAGGTCATCGACCAGCAGCGCGACCTCGTGGAGGTCGTGGCGAAGCTGAAGCAGGTCGTCTGCGTGAAGGGCTGACCGACGCGGCCCCGGTGGACGACCGGGGCCGCGTCGGCGGACCAGCGCTCCGCCGGCATGGCAACCCGGCAACCTCATGTCCGCCGGCCGGGTCCCGGTGCTCAGCGAGTCTGCCGCGGCCTTCTCGCGCTCTGACTCAAGCGAGCCGTTTCTCCAGGTCTGACTTAAGCGAGCCGTTTCTCCAGGAGAGTCACCGCGTACGGGCTGCCCGTGCCGCCGTCCTTCGCGCGCTGTTCGCCGACGACCGTGTAGCCCGCCGATTCGTAGTACGTGCGCAGGCGGGGGTTGGCGGAGAGGCAGTCGAGGCGGGCGTAGGGGCGGCCGGTGGCCGCGATGCGGGATTCCGCCCGGGCCAGCATCTGGCGGCCTGTGCCGGGCGGGGCCGTGTGGGGGGTCGTCATCAGGCGGTGGACGTAGCCCGCGTCGGGTGGGCGGGGGCCCCAGGCCGCGGGGTCGGTCCACCATAGTTCCCAGCCGCCGACCAGGTGGTCTCCGGCGTACGCCAGCCAGGCTTCGCCCTCTTGGATGACCTTGAGGAAGTGGGCCTCGTCCTTCTCGCCGGGCTGCCACTGGGCGATGCCTCGGGCGATCTGCCAGAGGGCCGCCGTGTCGCGGAGGCGGACGAGGGTGGCGGCGTCGGACGGGGTCGCCTTGCGGTATGTCAACGCGGGCCAGGAGGTGGGGACCGGTTCCAGGAGGTTCGAGCGGAGGGTTTCCGAGAGCGACTGCGCGTTCAGGCCCAGGGCCTGGGACACGTACCGCTCCGGGGAGCCATAGCGGGCTCTGAACGCGTCCAGGTACAGGCGCATCGCCCGCTCGGGGGCGCGGGCGAAGCCGGGCCAGGCCGGGGTGCGGCCGGCGTTGCGGGTGCGCCAGTCGGCGAGGAGGGCCGGGGCGGCCAGCTCCGTGAGGCTGAAGTCCTCGGTGATCGTCGGCCCGGGGACGCCCAGGAGGCCGAGGATCAGGGCCGCCAGCTGGCCCGTTCGGTCCTTGCCCGAGGCGCAGTGGAAGACGAGGGGTTCGTCCGTCCCCGCCACGAGTTCCAGGGCCGCGCGGATCTCCTTCGTGCCGTCCTCGGCGACCTCCATGTAGCGCTGGGCCAGGTAGGGGCCCGGGTCGATGTCGGGGGTCTGGGCCGCCTGGTTGTAGGGCCGGTGCTCGATGCTGAGGTTGTGGTACGTGAAGGACGCGTCCGCCGGTACGCGGTTCCCCTGGTCCGCCTCCCAAGGGTGGCGCAGGTCCACCACGGTACGGACGCCCAGGGAGAGGAAACGGTCCCAGTCCTCGGTGGCGGGGCTCAGCTTGCCGAGGGAGTCCGATCGGAAGAGGCGGCCGGGGCGGACGCGGAGGCCGTCGGCGGTCCGGTAGCCGCCCAGGTCGCGGAAGTTGTGCAGCGACTCGAAGGGTATGTGTCTGTCCACGCTCACCGACCCTAGAAGATCACAACGCTGCCTGACCCGGCGTCACAGCTCCCTGTGCACCTTCGTGTTGGAGGCCTGGGCACGCGGACGGAGGACCAGCAGGTCGACGTTGACGTGGCTGGGGCGGGTCACCGCCCAGGTGATGGTGTCCGCCACGTCGTCCGCCGTGAGCGGCTCGGCGACGCCCTCGTAGACCTTCTCCGCCTTCTCCTGGTCGCCGCTGAAGCGGGTCAGCGCGAACTCGTCGGTCTTGACCATGCCGGGGGCGACCTCGATGACCCGGACCGGCTGGCCGACGATCTCCAGGCGCAGGGTCTCGGCGAGGACGTGGGCGCCGTGCTTGGCGGCGACGTAGCCCGCGCCGCCCTCGTACGTGCCGTGGCCGGCGGTGGAGGAGACGACGACGACCGTGCCGTCGCCGCTCGCGACCAGCTTGGGCAGGAGGGCCTGGGTGAGGTTCAGGGTGCCGATGACGTTGGTCTCGTACATCGTGCGCCAGTCGGCCGGGTCGCCGGTCGCGACCGGGTCGGCGCCCAGCGCGCCGCCCGCGTTGTTGACGAGTACGCCGATCGTCTTGAAGGCGGTGGCGAACTCGTCGACCGCCGCGCGGTCGGTGACGTCCAGCGGGTACGCCGTCGCCGAGCCGCCGGCCGCGTTGATCTCCTCGGCGAGCTGCTCGATACGGTCCTTGCGGCGCGCCGTCAGGACCACGCGGTAGCCGGCCGTGGCGAGCTGTCGGGCGGTGGCGGCGCCGATTCCGCTGCTCGCACCGGTGACGACGGCGATGCGGGAGGCGGCGGACGGTGCGGCGGTGGCCATGGGGTTGCTCCTCGGGTCCTCGGGCGTTCGTACGAGCGGCTTCCGGCGCCCAGGATAGGTGGCGGGGGCATGCGTACGGCCGGGAGTCCGGGTCGTGGAACAAGCTCGCGGAACGGGCTCCGGGGCGGCTTTCCGGACCGGACATGTGCAGGCGTGTCGTGAGAAAATGAGGGGGGTGATCCCCTGACGCACGGAGGTGGATCATGGGTGAAGCGCGTGAGGTCATGGACCGGCTCACCGAGGCGCTCACCACGGAGGCGGACCCCAAGCTCATCGCCGAGCTGTACGCGCCGGACGCGGTCGCCGTCACCCCTGACGGCGGGGAGCTGCACGGGCGCGAGAACATCGCCGACTACTGGCGTCAGATGACCGAGATGATCACCGACGCCCGCTACGAGTCGGTGAACTCGTACGAGGTCGGGGACACGGCGATCGACGAGGGGTACTTCCACGGCAGGAACACGGGGCCGATTCCGCTGCCGTCGGGGGAGTCGCTGCCCGCCACCCATAGGGAGCTCAGCATCCGCGGGGTCGACTTCGCGAAGGTGGCCGACGGCCGGATCGTCAGCTACCGGCTGTACTTCGACCAGATGGATCTCCTGGGGCAGCTGGGGCTGCTGCCCGACGAGCTGCTGTGAGCCCGACGAGCGATGTGATGCCGCCGCTCAGTCGCCTCGTGGTGCCCACATGATCACGGCCATGCCGGCGAGGCAGATCAGTGCGCCCGCGATGTCCCAGCGGTCGGGGCGGTAGCCGTCGGCGACCACGCCCCACAGGAGCGAACCGGCGACGAAGACACCGCCGTACGCGGCGAGGGCGCGGCCGAAGTGGGCGTCAGGCTGGAAGGTGGCGACGAAGCCGTACGCGCCGAGGGCGAGGACCCCGCCCGTCATCCACAGCCAGCCGCGGTGCTCGCGCACGCCCTGCCAGACCAGCCAGGCGCCGCCGGTCTCGAAGAGGGCGGCGAGGACGAAAAGGGCGGCGGAGCGAAGCGCGAGCATGCGTGCAACCTGCCACGGCGCTCCGTCGCTGCGGTGGCCGGAGCCGCTCGCGGCGGGGCAGGCGTGGGTGCCGTCCGGGTGCGCGCGGGCCGGGGAGCGTGAGGTGGTGTGCCGGACGGGTGCGCTCGCGGCGGACGGGCTGGGGGAGCGCATCCGGGGCGCGGTACGGCTGGCGGGCAGGCCGTCGCAGGTGGTGCCGGACGCCCGCGCGGTGTGGAGCGGCGGCACGGTGGACCGCAACCGGGGGACCGACCGGCAGCGGGTGCTCGTGCTGGACACGCGGGACCCGCACTCCTTCTGACCGTCCGCCTCCCACTTCCGACTACGATCACCGCACGGCGCGAACAAAGGGGTGCAGGCCATGTCCGGGAACACGCGGTCGCGACTGCTGGACGAACTGTCCACCGTCTCGCGCCGCTACATGGCTTCGTACGCCCTCTTCAACCAGGCCGTAGCCGACCACCTCGGCCTGCACCCGACGGATCTGCAGTGCCTGAACCTGCTCACGCTGGAACGCGAGCCGGTGACGACGGGCCGGGTCGCCGAGCTGACGGGGCTGACCACCGGATCGGCCACGCGGCTGGTGGACCGGCTGGAGAAGGCCGGGTACGTGGTGCGGGAGCGGGACGCGGAGGACCGGCGGCGCGTGCTCGTGGCGACCGTGCCGGAGAAGATCGCGGAGTTCGGCCGCGTCTGGGACCGGCTGGGCGGCAACTGGTCCGCCCTCTTCGGCGACCTCGACGACACCGAACTCGCCCTGATCATCGGGCACATGCGGCGGACCGTGGAGTTCAGCGGAGAACAGATCGCCCGGCTCCGGGAGGGACGGGTCTAGGGCCTCAGACCCTAGCGCCTGCCGGCAAGACCCTGGCTCGCGCTCTGCCCGGAGGCCTCGCCGTTCGCCGTGTTCTCCGTGTCGTACCGCTCCCGTGCCGCGTGGACCTCCTCGATGTGGGTCTCCGCCCAGTCCTTCACCGCGGTCAGCAGGAGGGCGAGGCTGCGGCCGAGGGGGGTGAGCTCGTAGTCGACGCGGACCGGGACGGACGGGGTGACGGTGCGGACGAGGATGCCGTCGCGTTCGAGCGTGCGCAGGGTCTGCGTGAGCATCTTGGGGCTGACGCCGGCGATCTTGCGGCCGAGGTCGCTGTAGCGCAGGGGGTCGCCGCCGGAGAGGGCCGCGACGACCAGGCTGACCCACTTGTCGCTGAGGCGGCCGAGGAGCTGGTTGGTGGGGCAGCCACGGATGAACGCGTCGTACTCGAGACGTGCCTGCTCGCGTCGCTGGGCCGCTGTCATGGTCGCCATGGCTCTCCTCCGGGTGAGGTAGGCACCTTCAGGTAACTACTTCCCCATAGATAGTAGCTCTTCCTAGGGTTGTGGCAACGGGGTGGGAGTCGCCCCAAGTGGCCGGTGAACAGGGAGAGTTGTGATGCGTGCAGCAGTGGTGACGACGTTCGGTGGTCCCGAGGCCGTGCAGGTCGTGGACGCCGAGATACCGGAGCCGGGCGCTCGGCAGGTGCGGATCAAGGTCGCGGCGGCCGCGCTGAACCCGGTGGACGCGGGGGTGCGGCAGGGTGTCTTCGGGGGTGCGGGCAAGCGGATCGGTCTGGGCTGGGATGTCGCCGGGACCGTGGACGCGACCGGGGTGGCGACCGCGTGGAGCGTCGGCGACGAGGTGGTGGCGCTGGACTACGGCATGGTGAAGCCGCTGGGCACGCACGCCGCGTACGTCGTCGTGGACACGGACGCGGTGGCCAAGGCGCCGACGACGGTCGACGCGGTGCACGCGGCGACGCTTCCGCTGAACGCCCTGACCGCCGTACAGGCCCTGGATCTGCTGGAGTTGGCGCCGGGTGCGTCGCTGCTGGTGACGGGTGCGGCGGGCGCGGTCGGCGGGTTCGCCGTCCAGCTCGCCGCCCACCGCGGGATCCCGGTGACCGCGCTGGCCCGGGAGGGCGACGAGGAGATCGTACGGTCGTTGGGTGCCACCCACTTCACCGCCGGGGACGTCGAGCCGGGCAGCGCCGACGCCGTGCTGGACGCGGCGGTCCTCGGGGAGCGTGCACTGGCGTGGGTGCGGGACGGCGGTGCCTACGCCGGTGTCATCCCGCAGGCCGAGCCGGCCTCCGAGCGCGGGGTGCGGACCGGCGCGGTCGAGGTGAGCGCCGACGGGGCGCGACTGGCCGAGCTGGTCCGGCTGGTCGAGGCGGGCGTCCTGACGCTGCGGGTGGCCGAGACGTACGCCTTGGAGGAGGCCGCGAAGGCGCACGCCCGGCTGGGGGAGGGCGGGGTGCGGGGGCGGTTGGTGCTGGTCCCGTAGGGCGCGTTGCGAACGTCCCGTCGTCCGCCCGAAGGGCGGGCCCTGCGGCGTCCGGTGTGTGCGCTCGCACGGCGGAGGGCCGCCCGCGTACTGGGCGCACGTGGGCGATCCCGGCAGCGCGGCGAGCGCGCGCGCCGAGTGTCGCGGGGCAGGCGGGACGTTCGCACCACGCCCTCGGCGCGGCGCAACAGGAAGCCGCGCGCTGTGGCTTCAGTGCTGCTGCTCCTGTGGTGCCCTGCGCGGCAGCAGCCGTACGAGGGGCAGGCACACGGCGATGGCCGTGGCGACCACGGTGAGGCTGAGGTTCATGGCGTGGGCCTCGCCGTCGGTGGTCGCGTGGAAGTAGACGGTGGTCACGGCGGCCGCGCCGGTCGCGTTGGCGAGTTGCTGGACCGCGCTGAGGGAGCCGCTCGCGCTGCCCGCCTCGTCGGGGGCTATGTCGCCGATGGTGACGTCGTAGACCGTGCCGAAGCAGGTGCCCATGCCGAGGCCGATGACGAGCAGGGGTGGGGTCAGGGCCCAACCGCCTGTCAGGTCGGCGACGTTCATGGCGAGGAGGCAGCCGCACCCGGCCAGGATGATCAGCAGCCCGATGAGGACGAGGCGGCGGCCGAGGGTGTGGATGAGCCGGTAGCAGGCGATGGAGGCGACGACGATTCCGGCGGACAGCGGGATCAGGCCGAGCGCGGTGCCCGCGGGAGTGCGGCCGAGGCCGCGCTGGAGGTAGAGCGAGACGGCGTAGAGGAGGCCGGCGACCGCGGCGAAGACGACGATGCCGAGGAGCAGACCCGAGGTGAAGCCGCGGTTGCGCAGCAGGGCCGGCCGGATGAGCGGGTGGGCGGCGGTGCGCTGGCGGTGGCAGAAGCCGGCGAACAGGGCGAGGCCCAGGGCGAGCAGGGTGAGCGGGCGTGCGTTCCACCCCTGCGCGGAGCCGTCGATGAGGCCGCCGAGCAGGCCGAGCATGGCACCGCCGAGCAGGGCCGAGCCGGGTCCGTCGACGACCGTGGCGGGTGTTCCGGTGTCGCGGGGGAGCAACCGGAGCGCGGCGAGTAGCGCGGCGCCACCGAGGAGCAGGTTGATGAGGAACATCGGGCGCCAGCCGAGGCCGCCCAGGTCTGCGTCGACGAGGAAGCCGGCGATGATCGGGCCGCCGACGGCGGACAGGCCCATCACGGGTCCGAAGAGGCTGAACGCCTTGCCGATCTGGTTGCGTGGCCAGGTGGCGGCGAGGATGCCGAAGCCCTGCGGGATGACTAGGGCCCCGAAGGCGCCCTGGGTGAGCCGGGCGGCGACCAGTTGCTCCGGGTTCTGGGCGAGGCCGCAGGCCAGGGAGGCGACGACGAAGCCGACAAGTCCGGTCAGGAACAGGCGTCGGCGCCCGTACTTGTCGCCGAGCCGTCCGCCGGGCACGAGCAGCACGCCGAGCGCGAGGGCGTAGCCGGCGCCGAGCCACTGGACGAGCGCGGGGCCGCCGCCGAGGTCGGCGGTGATGGTCGGGGCGGCGATGTTGGTGATCGTGGCGTCGAGGAGGTCGAGGACGTCGGCGGCGAGGACGACGGCCAGGATCGCCCAGCGGGTGCGGGCGGGGAGGGATGGTCCCTCTTTTTCGTCATGCAGTATCTGTGTCACGCAGATGAATATGGCGGGGAAGACCTGGGTGGGTCAATGGAATAAGGGGACGAGGCCGATCGTTGAGCGGTATAGTTGAACGGTCAACAACTTCGGAGGGTGAGCGACCATGCAGTTCGGGATCTTCAGCGTCGGCGACGTCACGCCGGACCCCACCACGGGTCGTACGCCGAGCGAGCGCGAGCGCATCAAGGCCATGGTCGCCATCGCGCTGAAGGCCGAGGAGGTCGGGCTCGACGTCTTCGCCACCGGCGAGCACCACAACCCGCCGTTCGTGCCGTCGTCCCCGACGACCATGCTCGGATATGTCGCGGCGCGGACGGAGAAGCTGATCCTCTCCACCTCGACCACCCTCATCACCACCAACGACCCGGTGAAGATCGCCGAGGACTTCGCGATGCTCCAGCACCTGGCCGACGGGCGCGTGGACCTGATGATGGGCCGCGGCAACACCGGCCCGGTCTACCCGTGGTTCGGCCAGGACATCCGGCAGGGCATCAACCTCGCCATCGAGAACTACGCCCTGCTGCACCGGCTGTGGCGCGAGGACGTCGTGGACTGGGAGGGCAAGTTCCGTACGCCGCTCCAGGGCTTCACGTCCACGCCCCGGCCGCTGGACGGTGTCCCGCCGTTCGTCTGGCACGGCTCCATCCGCTCCCCGGAGATCGCCGAGCAGGCCGCGTACTACGGCGACGGCTTCTTCCACAACAACATCTTCTGGCCGGCCGACCACACCAAGCGGATGGTCGAGCTGTACCGGACCCGGTACGCCCACTACGGGCACGGCACGGCCGAGCAGGCGATCGTCGGCCTGGGCGGTCACGTGTTCATGCGGAAGAACTCCCAGGACGCGGTGCGTGAGTTCCGGCCCTACTTCGACGTCGCGCCGGTCTACGGGCACGGGCCCTCCCTGGAGGACTTCACCGACCAGACCCCGCTGACCGTGGGCTCCCCGCAGCAGGTCATCGAGAAGACGCTGAGCTTCCGGGAGTACGCCGGTGACTACCAGCGTCAGCTGTTCCTGGTGGACCACGCCGGGCTGCCGCTGAAGACCGTCCTGGAGCAGCTCGACATGCTCGGTGAGGAGGTCGTGCCGGTGCTGCGCGAGGAGTTCGCCAAGCGGCGGCCGGCCGACGTGCCCGAGGCGCCGACCCACCGGTCCCTGCTCACCGCCGCGCGGAAGGAGACCGTCGCATGAAGCTCGTCGTCGTCTCGGCGGGGCTGAGCGTCCCGTCGTCGACCCGGCTGCTGGCCGACCGGCTGGCGGCGGCCACCGCGGGGCGGACCTCGGCCGACGTACGGGTCGTGGAGCTGCGCGACCTCGCCGTGGAGATCGCGCACAATTTCACCAACGGGTTCCCGGGGCGCGGTCTGAGCGCCGCGATCGACGCGGTGACCGGGGCCGACGGGCTGATCGTCGTCACCCCGGTGTTCTCGGCCTCGTACAGCGGGCTGTTCAAGTCCTTCTTCGACGTCATCGATCCGGACGCGCTCAGCGGAAAGCCGGTGCTGATCGCCGCGACCGGCGGCAGCGCCCGCCACTCCCTCGTCCTGGAGCACGCCCTGCGGCCCCTTTTCTCCTACCTACGGGCCGTCGTCGTACCGACCGCGGTGTACGCCGCCTCGGAGGACTGGGGCGCGGCGGGGCTGCCCGAGCGGATCGAGCGGGCGGCGGGGGAGCTGGCCGGGCTGATGGCGGGGCTGGTGGCCCAGCCCGCCAAGGGCGACCCCGATCTGGAGGTCGTGCCGTTCGCCGAGCAGCTCGCCGCGCTGCGGCCGACGGCGTGAGCTGCGGGGGAGCAGGGCGTGCTGGTGAGAAGACGACAGGGGGGTCGGTTCGGGTTGGCTTCTGGACGGTGAGAGGCCGGTAAAAAGGGTGGTCGCAGCAGCCCTCGCCACGGCCGTACCGTCGTGGGCCGGGGCACACTGGGGGCGTGCCCCAGACAGTGCTCCTCGCCGAAGACGACCGCGCCATCCGTCACGCCCTGGAACGGGCCCTGACGCTGGAGGGCTACCGGGTCACCGCGGTCGCCGACGGCGTGGAGGCGCTGGCGCACGCCCACAAGACCCCGCCGGACGTGCTCGTCCTCGACGTGATGATGCCCGGCATCGACGGCCTGCAGGTCTGCCGGGTGCTGCGCGCCGAGGGCGACCGCACGCCGATCCTCATGCTCACGGCTCTGGTGGAGACCGCGGACCGTATCGCCGGTCTGGACGCGGGCGCCGACGACTACGTGGTCAAGCCGTTCGACGTGGAGGAGGTGTTCGCCCGCCTGCGCGCCCTGCTGCGCCGCACGAGCCCGGTCGGCTCCAACAGCGCCACGAACTCCGTCGGCTCCAGCGGCTCCGCCGGTGAGGTCATCACCCCCGAGGCCCGCAGGGAGCCCCTCCCCACCGGCCGTCACATCGAGGCCGCCGGCCTGCGCATGGACCCGCAGGCGCGGCGGGCCTGGCGGGGTGGCCGTGAGCTGGAGCTGACCCGGACGGAGTTCGAGCTCCTGGAGCTTCTGGTCCGCAACGCGGGCATCGTCCTCGACCACTCCACCATCTACGACCGGATCTGGGGTTACGACTTCGGCCCCGGCTCCAAGAACCTCGCCGTGTACGTCGGCTACCTGCGCCGCAAGCTCGACCAGCCCGGCGCGCCGCAGCTGATCCACACCGTGCGGGGCGTGGGTTACGTGCTGCGGGAGGACTGAGTGGGCCGCCTCGGGCGGCTGTCGGCGAGTCGGCGGGCCCACCTCGTCTCCCTGCGCACCACCTTCGCGGTGTCGTTCGCGGCCGTCACCGCCGCCGTCACCGTCCTCGTCGGCATCCTGTCCTACAGCGCGGCCGCCCGGCTGGTGCGCGTGGACCAGCAGTCGGTGTTCGACGAGGTCGTGCAGGACCTGCGGGACGAGGTGCGTCAGCACCGGATGACCCCCGACGACTTCTCCTCCTCCGCGCCGGGCCACGACCTCGTCCGTCCGGCCCGTACCGACGTACAGGTGCTGGGCCCCGACGGCGGGGTGGTCGACCCGGGCAGCCCGCCGCTGCCCGTGATCGCAGGCGACCGGAGGATCGCCGCCGCGGCGAGCGCCGGGCGCCTGGCCGAGCACAAGGACGTCGACGTCGGCAGCGACATCTACCGGGTCGCGACCGTTTCGCTCGGCGGGGCGCGGGGTGCGGTGCAGGTCGCGCAGGAGTTCAGCGACACCGAGGACCTGCTGCGGGCGCTCCAGCAACGGACCCTGGTGCTGATGATCGCGGTGGTGGTCGCGGCGGGCCTGGTCGGCTGGTGGCTGGCCCGGCGCATCACCCGGCGCCTGATCGTCCTCACCTCGGCCGCCGAGGACGTCGCCCGCACCCGTCGGCTCGGCATCGAGGTCCCCGTCACCGGTTACGACGAGGTGGGCCGCCTCGGCCGTGCCTTCGACCGCATGCTCGGCCGCCTCGCCCAGTCGGAGGAGGACCAGCGCCGCCTGGTGCAGGACGCGGGGCACGAGCTGCGTACGCCGCTGACCTCGCTGCGGACGAACATCTCGCTGCTGCGGCGCATCGACGAGCTGCCCCCGGCGACCCGTGAGGACCTGGTCGCCGATCTCACCCAGGAGGCCCGCGAGCTGACCGACCTGGTCAACGAGCTCGTCGACCTGGCGGCCGGGCAGTCCGACACGGAGCCGCCGCAGCGAGTCGACCTCGCCGACATCGCGGAGGACGTCGCGGGCCTCGCCCGCCGCCGTACCGGGCGGGAGATCGTGCTCCGCACGAGCGGCGACACGACGACGGACGGGCGGCCGGGGATGCTGACGCGGGCGGTGTCGAACCTGGTGGAGAACGCGTCGAAGTTCGACCGCGAGGGCAGGTTTCCCGTCGAGATCGCGGTGACCGGTCTCGACACCCCCGGGGCGGCGGTCCGTGTCGAGGTCCTGGACCGTGGGCCCGGCATCGCGGAGGCCGACCTGGTCCGCGTCTTCGACCGCTTCTACCGCGCCGCCGACGCGCGCGCCCTGCCCGGCTCCGGGCTCGGCCTGTCCATCGTGCGGGAGGTGGCACTGGCGCACGGGGGAGCGCCGTTCGCCGTCCGGCGGGAGGGCGGCGGGACGGTGATCGGGTTCACGGTGGGCGGGGAGCCGGGGGCGCGGGGTGGGGGCGTATGACAGGGTGACCGCGGCCGCAGCGTACGAGCGTGCCGGGATGAGCATGTGACTGTCCGGGGCTGTTCGGGGCGACCCGCGGTCGCACCGGAGACGGAGTGGGGTGGGGTCGGCGTGCTGAGTGACGAGGAGGCCGCGGCGGTCGCGGCGATCGACGAGTCGGCGGTGGCGCGGACGCTCATGGAGCTGATCGCGATTCCGAGCGTGACGGGGAGTGCCGCCGAGTCGGAGGTTCAGCACCATCTCGCGGGGCGGCTGGCGCGGCTCGGCCTGGACGTCGACCTGTGGTCCATGGACCTGCCGTCGCTGCTCGCGGACCCCGGCTTCCCCGGCATCGAGGTGCCCCGGGACGAGGCGTGGGGCCTGGTCGGCACCACCGGGGACGGCAGCGACGGCCCGGCGCTGATCCTTCAGGGCCACGTGGACGTCGTACCCCCCGGGGACCGGGCGGCCTGGCAGGGCGATCCGTTCGTGCCGAGGGCGACCGGGAACCTGGTGCACGGCCGTGGTGCCTGTGACATGAAGGCCGGCCTGGTGGCGCACCTCGCCGCGCTGGAGGCGATACGCACGGCCGGGCTGCGGCTGCGCGGCCGGGTCGCCGCGCACTTCGTGGTGGGCGAGGAGGACGGCGGCCTCGGAGCGTTCGGCACGCTGCGGCGCGGGCACCGGGGCGACGCCTGCGTCATCGCCGAGCCGACGGGCGGGACGCTGATCACCGCCAACGCCGGGGCGCTGACGTTCCGGATCACCGTCCCCGGCAAGGCGGCCCACGCCAGTTCGCGGGAGGCCGGGGTCAGCGCGATCGACGCGTATCTGCCGCTGCACCGCGCGCTGGCCGGCCTGGAGGCCGACCGCAACCGCGACCCGCACCCGCTGATGGCCGAGTACCCGATCCCGTACGCCCTGTCCGTCGGCACCCTCCACTCCGGCGACTGGGCGAGCAGCGTCCCCGACCTGCTGGTCGCCGAAGGCCGCCTCGGAGTCCGCCTCGGTGAGGAACCCGCCTCCGCCCGCGCCGAGTTGGAACGCTGCGTCCGGGAGGCCTGCGCCTCCGACCCGTGGCTGCGCGACCACCCGGCCACGGTGACCTGGCCCGGCGGCCAGTTCGCCAGTGGCCGCCTCCCGCAGGACCACCCGCTGCGTGACGTGGTGCGCCACGCCTACGCCGACACCGGCGGCGCCCCGGCCGCCCGGGAACGCGGCGCCACCTACGGCAGCGACCTGCGCCTCTACGCCGGAGCCGGCATCCCCACCCTCCAGTTCGGCCCGGGCGACATCGGCGTGGCGCACAGCCCGCGCGAACACGTGGACGTGCGAGAGGTGGTGGCGGTGGCCCGGGCGGTGGTGGTGGGGGTGCTGCGGGTGGTGGGGGTGAGGTGAACCTCGCTGTGGGCGAGCGGGCCTCCAGGCGGAGAGAATGGGGGGACACCTGGACTGGCTGCCGAGGAGGTCGCCGTGGCTGACGAACACCCCGTGCCGGACCGGACGGGGACGGTGAGGATCGTCGAGGTCGACGGGCGGCACGCCGTTCTGGCCTTCGCCGGTGTCCTGGACTCCCAAGCGCTGTCCGAGCTGGAAGTACTGCTCCTCGACCAGCGTCTGGAACAGGCCGCTGTCTGGACGCTGGACATGAACGGTCTGGAACGGCTCGACCTCTCGTGCGCCTTCGCCCTGCTCCGTGCGGCGACGCGTGCACCGGCACCGGCCGCCCTCACGGTCCGCGGCGCCCGCCGCGACGTCCAGCGGACGCTGCGGCGGTCCGGCGTCGACGCGGTGGCGACGATCGAGGAGTAGGCCGTCTCGGTGGCGACGATCGGGGAGTAGGCCGTCTCAGGCCGCTTCGGCCGTCACCCGTCCCGCCTCGATCGCGTCGAGCAGTGCCTGGTGGTCCTTCTCGTTCTGGTCCGCGTACCGCTCGGCGAACGTCGCCAGGGCGCGGTCGAAGACGTCGCCGGAGCCCAGGTAGGCGGCGATCGCGATCCGGTCACCGGACCGGGCGTGGGCGCGGGCCAGCGTGGCGCCGCACAGCTCGGCGAAGAGGCGCATCTGCCGCGGTGACATGTTCTCGGTCACCGCGACGCCCTTCCAGTCCCGCAGTTGCCGTACGTAGAAGTCCCGGCGTCGCCCGTCTATGCCGTGGACGCGTTCCCAGCCAAGGAAGATGTCGCTGGTGGCCTGCATCAGCCGCTGGCCGGCGACGACCCGCTCGCCCTGAGAGACGAAGGTGCTCGCGCCGGCGTAGGGCGCCAGCACCGACTCGTCCGCCTCCTTGGCCTGGAGGAAGAGCGGGTCCTCGTCGTCCCTGCCCAGCAGCAGCACGATCCAGCAGCGCGTCCCCACGCTGCCCACCCCGACGACCTTGCGGGCCATGTCGGCGACCCGGTAGCTCTCCAGCAGGAAGCGCCGATCGGACGCCATGGTCCGGCCGTACCCCTCGATCAGGCGGCCGATCTCCTTCTCCAGCGCGCCCCCTTCGGTGCCGGGGAGCAGGTCCGCGAGCCGTACGAGAAGCGGCGGGTCGGGAGCGATCTGGCGCTGTCCGCCGACGACATGGGTCAGTTTGTCGAAGGCCTGCAGGGTGTCGTGCGCGCGGGCCCGCTCCCGGGCCTGCTCCCAGCGGTCGCGGTCCCCGGCGCTGATGGCCGGCGCGAACTGCTTCTGCAGCTCGTCGGCGTCGAAGCGTGTGTACCAGACCGCGAGATTGCCCAGCCCGGCGAAGGTCCGCATGCGCTCGCGGTAGGACCGTACGGCCGCCAGCACCGCGGACGCCCGCTCCTTGCCGCTGAAGCCGTTCGCCCGGCCCGCGATGACCAGGCTCGCCGACAGCCGCTTGACGTCCCACTCCCACGGGCCCGGCAGCGTCTCGTCGAAGTCGTTGATGTCGAACATCAGACGGCGTTCGGGGGAGGCCAGCAGCCGGAAGTTCAGCATGTGGGCGTCGCCGCACAACTGGGCGCGGATACCGCTGCGGGGGGTGTCGGCGAGGTCCGCGGCCATGATGGCGGCGGCTCCGCGATAGAAGCGGAACGGCGACTCGCTCATCCTGCCGTAGCGGATCGGTACGAGTTCCGGGATCCGTTTCGCCGACTGCGTCTCGATGACATCCACCGGGTCGGTGCGTTTCGGCGGCGGGACGTACTCGGCATGCGCGGAGCGCGGGGCCGTCGACCGGGCGGCCTTGCCGAACGCGGCTCGTTCTTCCGGTGTGCTGTGCCGTAGGTGGTGGCCGGTCCGATGGGTTTCGCTCATGGTGGGATTCCGTCTTCGGAGGATTCCGTCTTCGGCACACAGAGGACATTTCATGGTATGTCCGACTGATTTGCCCAGCTACCCGGGGCCCGGGTGCGCCCGTCCGGGTCCGGTGCTGCAATGGGAATTCGGGGGACCCACGAGCACAAGAGGTGAGTCGTGAGCCAGCAGAGCGACTACATGGGACTCGTCGACACGGGACCCATCGACTACATCGTGGTGGAGTTTCCCGGCAACCGGATGACAGGCGAGGGGTTTCCCCTGCTGGTCGATCTCGTGGACCGCGGCCTCATCCGGATCCTCGACCTGGTGTTCATCAGGAAGGACGAGGACGGTTCGGTGACCGCGCTGGAGATCGCCGACCTCACCGGCGACGGCAAGCTCGATCTCGCGGTCTTCGAAGGCGTCCACTCCGGCCTGCTCGGCCAGGACGACCTGGAGGAAGCGGCCGCCGCCGTGGAGCCCGGCAACTCCGCCGGTCTCCTGATCTACGAGAACGTTTGGGCCGCCCCCTTCGCCGCCGCACTGCGCCGCGGCGGAGCCGAACTGGTCGCTTCCGGGCGGCTTCCCGTACAGGCGGTCATCGCCTCGCTCGAAGCGGCGGAGGCCGCCTCCAAGGCGTGATCGCGCTCAGCGACCGAGGCAGTGCTCCATGCAGTGCTGCTGAGTGCAGTGCTCAAGCCAGTCCTCAACAACCGAGGCACGAACGGAGAAGCATCCATGGCCACCACCGCCACACCGCACCGCGGGACGGCAGGCACCCATACCGGCGCCACCGGTCTCACCCTGTTCGCCGCCGTCATGCTGTTCGTCGCCGGAATCCTCGACCTGTTCCGGGGCATCATGGCGATCGCCGACGACGAGGTCTTCGTGAGCACCCCCAACTACGTCTTCAAGTTCGACCTGACGAGCTGGGGCTGGATCCAGCTGATACTCGGCGTCGTAGCGCTCCTGGTGAGTTTCGGCCTGTTCGCGGTGGCCACCTGGGCCAGGGTCGTCGGAGTCGGCATCGCGGCGCTGCTGATCATCGCCAACTTCCTGTCCATCCCGTACTACCCGGTCTGGTCACTCACGCTGATCGCCCTGTACGGGTTCGTCATCTGGGCCCTGTGCGTGGTCAGGCGGGACTGACCCCGGCGGGCGGAGGGCGAGGTCGTCGTGCCCCTCCTAGGGGGCGAGCCGCTCCGCGCTGCCGTACGACTCCTGGGCCGCCTGCCGTACGACCCCGAGGACGGCGAGCATCGCCCTGGTGGCCGGGCTGGGGTTGAAGAGGCTCCACGCCAGATACTCGACCCGGTGCGGCCCGTCGACCACCGGCACCAGCGCCAGCTCGGGGTCGTCGGCGGCCAGCGGTCCGATGAACGCCGACGGCAGCAGCGCGACGCCGAGGCCGCGTGCGACCAGTCGCGTGATCAGCTCGACGACGCCCGCCTCGTACGCGACGTCGCGGACCAGTCCCGCGGCGGAGAACGCCTCGTCGGACTGGGCCCGGGCGGGCGTCCCGTGCACGAAGTCCACGAACGTCTCCTCGGCGATCTCCTCCAGCGTCACCTCGCGCCCGCCCGCCAGCCGGTGGCCGGCCGCCACCACCAGCACGTGCTCGTCGTGATCGAGGACCACGGCTTCCACACCTGATGGCCGTTCGCCCTCCGGCAGGCCCAGGAAGGCGATGTCCAGATCGCCGTCGCGGACAGCGGCCGCCAGTTCGTCGCTGCGTCCCGAGCGGAGGACGACGCGGACGTCCGGGTGCAGGGCGCGGTACCGCTGCAACAACTCTGGTACGTCGACGGCAGCTGTGGTCACGATCACGCCGACGGCGAGCCGACCGCGTACGACACCGGTCGCGGCGGCGGCGTCGGCGGCCGCGCGGTCGGCGGCGGCCAGGCACTCGCGTGCGCCGACGAGGAACGCTTCTCCGGCACTGGTCAGCTCGACGCGGCGGCTGGACCGGGCGAACAGCTTGACCCCGAGCTCCCGCTCCAGGCCGGCGATCCGGTGACTGAGCGACGACTGCACCACGGAGCAGCGCTCCGCGGCGCGGGTGAAGTTGCGCGTTTCGGCGACGGCGACGACGTAGCGCATCTGCTGAAGATCCACACAGTCATCGTGACTATTCATAGCTGCCATCGCAAGCATGTGTTGGATTCATGGCCGTTGCCGCTGAGACTTCATCCCATGCAGACCTTGACCGAGCGGTCACCGGGCCCGCCGCGCTCCTCGTACACGCAGTACGCGCCGTACGCGCAGCGAACGGCGACCGTCGCACTGACCGCACTCGCCCCAGCGGCGTGGGGCACCACGTACGCCGTGACCACGGAGCTGTTACCACCGGGGCATCCGCTGTTCGCCGGGCTGATGCGCGCCCTGCCCGCCGGGCTGATCGGCCTCGCGATCACCCGGGTGCTCCCGCGCGGGGACTGGTGGTGGAAGGCCGCCGTCCTGGGCGTGCTCAACATCGGCGCCCTGTATCCCCTCCTGTTCCTGGCGGCCGAACGACTCCCCGGAGGGATGGCCGCCACCCTCGGCGCCACCCAGCCGCTGCTGGTCGCCGGGTTGGCCGTGGCGGTGCTCGGCGACCGGCCGACAGCCTGGCGATGGATCTGGGGTGTGATCGGCGTGGTCGGTGTCGGACTCGTCGTACTGGGGCCGGCGGCCCGACTGGACGTCGTAGGGATCCTCGCCGGCCTCGGCGGTACGGCCACCATGGCCGGCGGCGTCGTCCTCATCAAACGCTGGGGCAGTCCCGCGGGGGTCGGCCCGCTCACCCTGGCGGGCTGGCAACTGACGGCCGGAGGGCTGCTGCTCCTCCCTCTCGCTTTCGCGATCGAGGGGGGGCCACCACGGATCGACGCCGGAGCGGTCGTCGGCTACCTGTGGCTCGGCAGCATGGGAGGGCTGATCGCGCACATGCTGTGGTTCCGCGGGATCGGAAAGCTGCCGGTCGGCGCCTCCGCGCCGCTGGTACTGCTGTCTCCGCTGGTCGCGACCGTCGTCGGCATCGCGCTCGGCGAGTCACTGAGCCTGTCGCAGACCCTTGGTTTCGTCCTCGCCCTGGCCGCGTTGCTCGCCGCGCAGCTCAATGCGCCGAGCCAGCGAGTCGACCGCATGCGTGGAGATCACATCAGTGACGACCAGGTTCGTGAGGACCAGGTTCGTGAGAACCAGTTTCCAGGAGGACGGCGTTGCATACGGGTTCGGCGGGGTCGGGCATGACGATGACAGGTTCCAGGAAGCCAGGCATGAGGATCGCCGTGCTCGGTGCCACCGGGATGGTCGGCAGCCGGGTGATCGCCGAGGCCGGTGCTCGCGGGCACCGGGTGCTCGCCCTGTCCCGGAAGCCCGCGAGTGACGATC
Source organism: Streptomyces sp. NPDC043427 (assembly GCF_056436655.1). Taxonomy (NCBI): domain Bacteria; kingdom Bacillati; phylum Actinomycetota; class Actinomycetes; order Kitasatosporales; family Streptomycetaceae; genus Streptomyces; species Streptomyces sp. NPDC043427. The sequence goes on from NZ_JBWKCC010000032.1 coordinate 28,443, forward strand.
CGGACGTGACGCCGGTCGCCGTCGACGCGCGCGACTCGCACGCCGTGGGCGAGGCGCTCGCGGGCTGTGCCTCGCACGGCGCCGCGGACGCCGTCGTACTGACCGTGCGGACCATCCCGGTCGACCAGGAGTTCCTGGTCGACGCCACCTCCACGGTGCTCGACGTGGCCGCCCGGCTCGGGATCCGCACCCTCGTGGTCGGCGGCGCCGGTGCGTTGCGCAGCCCCGACGACCACGAGCTGCTGGTCGCCGACAACCCCGCGTATGTGCCCGCCGACCTGAGGGCCGTCGCCGCCGCCGGCATCGCTCAGCTGCGGACCTGCCAGGCCCGTGCCGGTGCCGACTGGGTCTATATGAGCCCACCGGCCTTGCTGGAGCCCGGCGAACGAACCGGTTGCTATCGGCGGGGCACCGACACCCTGCTCACCGGCGCCGACGGGCGGTCGTGGATCAGCGCCGAGGACCTGGCCGTCGCCGTACTCGACGAACTGGAGACCCCTGGCGCCGAACACCACATCACGGTCGTCCACCGCGACGAACGCCAACCGGTGGGCTAGGGCCTCTCGTTTGGATCATGCCGGGCTCGCGGGCCCTGATCCGGCCTGATCCAAACGAGAGGCCCTAGCGCTTTTGTCGGCCGGCCCCGGCGGGGGCGGTCAGCAGGAGCAGGCCCGCAGCGAGGACAGCCAGCCCGCACCAGGAGGCGACCGGTAGGCGTTCGCCGAGGGCGGTGACTCCCAGAATCGCCGCGACGGCGGGCTCGGCGAGGGTCAGCGCGGTGGCCATCGACGCGGGGGTGTGGCGCAGTCCGTGCCCGAAGAGCCGGTAGGCCACGCAGACGGTGAACAGGGCGAGGTACACCGCTACCGCCGCGCCGCGGATGGTGGCGAGCCAGCGCAGGTCGACGAAGAGCACGAGCGGCAGGACCAGCAGCCCGGCCGCGCCGAACAGCACGCCCATCACCGCGTCGGACGGGTGCCCGCGGGTGATGAGCCTGCCGCCGATCAGCGAGTAGGCGGCGTACGACAGCCCTGCGCCCACGGCGAGTACGACGCCCGGCACGTCCATCGGCGTGGCCTGCCCGGTGAGTTCGGGGCCCAGCACGAGAAGGGTGCAGCCCAGCACGGCGGCCGTGGTGGCGCAGGACCAGCGGGCGGTCGGCCGGGCCTGTCCTGTGATCCAGGCCAGCAGTCCGGCGAAGACCGGCGCGCTGCCCAGCGCGATCACGGTGGCCACGGCCACGCCGATGCGGGCCACCGCCGGGTAGAAGGTGACCGGATACCCGGCCACGGCCAGTGCGCCGAGGACGAGCAGCCACCGCTCGGCGCGCGTACAGGCGGCGGGCAACGCGCGGGCGCCGCGGGAGGTGAGGAACATCAGGATGCCGCCGAGGGTGAGCCCGGCGCAGCCGATGGCCGCCGCCGGTGCGTCGTCGGGCGCCAGGGAACTCGCGGTCCCGGTCGTGCCCCACAGCACGGCCGAGGCGAGGATGGGTGCGGGGCCGCTGAGGAGCCTGCCACGCGAAGGGCGCGGGCCGGAGGCGGCCGGGCGCGCGGGAGTCAGAGGGGTCGTGCGGTTCGGCACAGTCGTTGTCTTCCGTCGTCGAATGCGTCTGGGACCGGATCCGAAACGGGCGCACGACACATATCCCGGACCGCCGTGTCGGTCAGCCGGGGCTGGGGATCAAGCCGCCAGTCTCTGCGCCCGTCAGGCGCAGAGCGGGGGCAGAACGACGTGCCAGTAGGTGTTCACCGGGCGATGATAAACCGGCCGGGACATGAGCACCCGGCCGGCGTCTGATGCTGTGGATGGCTCAACGGGCGGCCTGGAAGGAGCGCAGGCGCAGGGAGTTGCCGACGACGAAGACCGAGGAGAAGGCCATGGCCGCCCCGGCGATCATCGGGTTGAGCAGGCCGGCGGCGGCGAGCGGGAGCGCGGCCACGTTGTAGGCGAAGGCCCAGAACAGGTTGGAGCGGATGGTGCCGAGAGTCTTGCGGGCGAGGCGGATGGCGTCGGCCGCGGCGCGCAGGTCACCTCGTACGAGGGTCAGGTCCCCGGCCTCGATGGCCGCGTCCGTGCCCGTGCCCATGGCCAGTCCCAGGTCCGCCTGGGCGAGGGCGGCCGCGTCGTTGACGCCGTCGCCGACCATCGCGACCGAACGGCCCTCGTCCTGGAGGCGTTTGACGACGTCGACCTTGTCCTGAGGCAGCACCTGGGCGATGACGTCCTCGGGCGCGATGCCCACCTGGCGGGCGACGGACACGGCCACGGCCTCGTTGTCGCCGGTCAGCAGGATCGGCCTCAGGCCCAGCGCGCGCAGCCGGGTGATCGCCTCGGCGCTGGTCTCCTTCACCGCGTCGGCCACTTCCAGGACCGCCCGCGCCTCACCGTCCCAGGCGACCGCGATGGCCGTACGGCCGGCTGCCTCGGCTTCCGTCTTGGCCTGCGCCAGCCTCTCCGGCAGTTCCATGGCCCAGTCGGCGAGCAGCCGCTCCCGGCCGACGAGGACCGCGTGGCCGTCGACGATGCCCTGCACGCCGAGGCCGGGGACGTTCGCGAAGTCCTCGGGCGTGGGCAGCGAGCCCAGCTTCGCCAGTGCCCCGTCGGCCACGGCGCGGGCGATCGGATGCTCCGAGGAGTGCTCCAAAGCGCCGGCCAGTCGCAGGACTTCGCCCTCGTCGGCGCCTTCCGCGGGGTGGACCGCCAGCAGGGTCATGCGGCCCGTGGTGACGGTGCCGGTCTTGTCGAGGACGATGGTGTCGACCTTGCGGGTGGACTCCAGGACCTCGGGGCCCTTGATGAGGATGCCGAGCTGGGCGCCGCGTCCGGTGCCGACCAGGAGCGCGGTCGGCGTGGCCAGGCCGAGGGCGCACGGGCAGGCGATGATCAGTACGGCGACCGCGGCGGTGAAGGCGGCCGTCAGCCCTGCGCCGTTGCCCAGCCAGAAGCCCAGGGTGCCCAGCGCGAGAGCGATCACGATCGGCACGAAGACGGCGGAGATCCGGTCCGCGAGCCGCTGCGCGGCGGCCTTGCCGTTCTGCGCGTCCTCGACCAGCTTGGCCATCCGGGCCAGTTGGGTGTCGGACCCGACCCGGGTGGCTTCGACGACGAGACGGCCGCCGGCGTTGATCGTGGCACCGGTGACCGAGTCGCCGGGCGCCACCTCGACGGGGACGGACTCGCCCGTGAGCATGGAGGCGTCCACCGCGGAGGAGCCCTCGACGACCGTCCCGTCGGTGGCGATCTTCTCGCCGGGGCGCACGAGGAAGCGGTCGCCGACCTTCAATTCGGCGATGGGGACGGTCTGTTCGCCACCGTCGGCGCGCAGCAGGGTGACGTCCTTCGCGCCCAGTTCCAGGAGCGCCTTCAAGGCCGCGCCGGCCTTCCGCTTGGAGCGCGCCTCGAAGTACCGCCCGGCCAGGATGAAGGCGGTCACACCGGCGGCGGCCTCCAGGTAGATGTTCCCGGCGCCGTCGGCGCGGGTGATGGTCAGCTCGAACGGGTGGGTCATGCCGGGCATGCCCGCGGTCCCGAAGAACAGTGCCCACAGCGACCACAGGAACGCGGCCGACGTGCCGACCGAGATCAGCGTGTCCATGGTGGCGGCGCCGTGCCGCGCGTTGGTGAAGGCCGCCTTGTGGAAGGGCCAGGCCGCGTACGTCACCACGGGTGCCGCGAGGGTCAGGGACAGCCACTGCCAGTACTCGAACTGCAGCGCCGGGACCATCGCCATCGCGACGACGGGGACCGCCAGCACCACCGCGGTGACCAAGCGCTCCCGCAGCGGCCGCAGTTCGTCGTCCGCGGCCGCCGTTTCGTCGCCTTCCTCGGGCCGGGCGCGTACGGGGGCGGGCTCCTGCGCGGTGTATCCGGTCGCCTCGACGGTGTCTATCAGGTCCTGGACGGAGACATCACCGCCGTAGCTGACCTTGGCCTTCTCGGTGGCGTAGTTGACGGTGGCGGTGACTCCGTCCATGCGGTTGAGCTTCTTCTCGATACGCGCCGCGCACGAGGCGCAGGTCATGCCGCCGATGGCGAGCTCTACTTCGGCGCCGGTTGTCGTACTGGTCATGGCTGCTGCTCCTCGTACGGGTGGGCCACCGGAACCGGAAGTCCCGGTGGCATCGGGGGACGTGTGGGTCAGGCCCGGCCGGTCAGCTCGTAGCCGGCCTCGTCGACGACCTCGGCGATCACCGCGTCGTCCGGTTCGGCGGCGCTCGTGACGGTGACCCGGCCGGTGTCGAGGTCGACGTCGACCGCGGTCACGCCGTCCAGCTCGCCGATGACCTTGGTGAGCGTGGCCTTGCAGTGGCCGCAGGTCATGCCGGAGACGGCGTACGTCGTGGTGACGGCTTCGGCGGAGCAGCAAGACGAAGACATGGGGCACATGAGGTTTTCCTCCTGGTCGGTCTCGATCTCGGTCACGGTCACGATCTCGCCCCGGATACGGGGTAGGGGTATCTGTGGCGTGACTCATGTATACCCCTGTGGGGTATGCAGGGCAAGCGGTGCGGGCACTTGACTTCATACCCCCTGGGGGTATCTTGAGGTGCGTTGAGGTCCTCCGCCCAAGTCCCGAGGGCCCCGTTCTCCGGGAGGCACCCATGCGTGCTGGATTGAAGATCACCGCGTTCGCCGCCGCGCTCGCCGCGACGTTCGGCACCGCCTACGGCGTAGGCAAGGGCGTCGACCCCGTCACCGCGAAGGAGGAACCCGCGCGCCATGACAGCCACAGTGAGGAATCACCGACACCGGACGGCGGCGCCCATGCGGGGCACGCGTCGACTCCGGCGGCCGGCGGGCTGCAGATTTCCGACGGCGGCTACACCCTCGACCTCAAGACCCCAAGGGCCGCAGCGGGGCGGCAGGCCGATCTGCGCTTCGCCATCCGGGACGGGAACGGCACGGCCGTCACCGAGTACCGGCGCGAGCACGACAAGGAACTCCACCTCATCCTGGCCTCACGCGACCTGAACACCTACCGCCACCTGCACCCAACCCGCGCCGCCGACGGAACCTGGAGCACCCCCGTCAACCTGCCCCGGGCAGGCGGCTACCGGGTCTTCGCCGACTTCACCCCGGCGCAGAAGGGGGCGAAGAACCTCGTCCTCGGCGCGGATCTCGAGGCTTCGGGCCGGTACGAACCGAAGGGCCTGCCCGCGCCCAGCACCACGGCCAAGACCGACGGCTACGACGTCGAGCTCGCCGGAAAGCTGCGCCCGGGCGCGGCCGGCGAACTGAAACTGACGGTGTCCCGCGACGGCAGGCCGGTCACCGACCTCCAGCCCTACCTCGGTGCGTACGGCCACCTCGTCGCCCTGCGCTCCGGTGACCTCGCTTACCTCCACGTCCACCCAGGCGGCGAACCCGGCGACGGCGCCACCAGGCCCGGCCCCGACATCTCGTTCACGGCCACGGCGCCCAGTAGCGGCACCTACCGCCTCTTCCTCGACTTCAAGCATGAGGGACGCGTTCACACCGCGGCGTTCACGGTCCGCTCCGGCGGGGCGGCGGCCACGGGAGAGACCGGCGAGGGGCATCGGCACTGAGCCCGTTTCGGCGTAGGTGCGCCCCCCGCCGAATCGAACCGTGTCGGTGAGGGCACCCGCAGTGCCTGGCCGCCTGACGGCTCCACCCGGCACATGACGAAGGCGGGGTCCGAAAACCCCGCCCGAAACCAGTGGAACTCCCGCTCAGGGCCACACCAGGCAATAAGGCTGATGCCCCGCCTCATGCAACCGATGCGAGAAGTCCTGCCACTCGTGCAGCAGCTGGTACACGTTGAACGCGTCCCGAGGCCCGCCCCGGTCCGGCACCGTGGACCAGATGAAGGCCGCCGCGCCGACGGCTTCCTCGCCGATGTCGCGGAGGGGGTCCACGACCGTCATGGGGAGTTTGACCACGGCGTAGTCGGGGTGCAGGACGACCAGTTCGAGGGGCGGCACCTTGTGCAGGGGTACGCCCTCGATGCCGGTCAGCACCATCGCCGCCATCGTCTCCGGCTTGATCTTGGTGAACATGCCGTTCATGCCCAGCTCGTCACCGCCGAGTTCCTCGGGGCGCATCGAGATCGGGACGCGGGCCGCGGTCGCGCCGTCGGGCGCGCCGAAGTACTTGTACGTCACCCCCACCCGACCACCATTCCTGCTCCCCGCCTTCAACTGCTCGACCCGTCGGTCGAGCCGATCGGACTCACTCGGTACACCGTGTGTCTGACGTGCTTCGGTCGCGTCCTCCGCGTCGCGTCGGTGCCTTCCCCGCCGGGCACGTCGAGGACCCAGATCGTCAGTCCCCTCGCCCAGTCCGCCACCGCGATGCATATCTCCACCCGACTGCTTTTTTAGGACGCGTGGCCCCCGCCGCGCAACCCGATCATCGTGTCAGTGACCTCCCCCACGGTCGCCCGCCGAAACGTGCGTTGAAACACCTGTCCGCAGGATCTTTGCAGCCCTGAACGCGCCACGGTGCAAGGTTCTGTACACCATGGCCCGGTTGAGCTGCGTGTATCAGGTCTCAGTCTCGCAGATCATGCGGGGCCCCGGGTCGCGCGCCACGTTATGCGGACTGTGCGCCGGTTCAGCAAGGGGCGCCGAGGGGCTGCGCGGGGTCTCCCGGCAGCCCGGGGCCCGCTCCCCGCTGCCCGCCGCGCCCGCTGGCCTACCCTGAGGTAGTCACATGGCAACCGGAGTCCGAGAGGTCGGAGAAGTCGCAGGTCATGAGCGAACTGCCTTATTCATACGATGCGCCTGTCTCGCAGGCTCTATTCGACCGTGCGGCCGTCGTCACGCCGGGTGGCGTGAACTCCCCGGTGCGCGCCTTCCGCGCCGTGGGCGGAACGCCCCGGTTCATGGTGTCCGGTACCGGTCCGTACCTGACGGACGCGGACGGTCGTGAGTACGTCGATCTGGTCTGCTCCTGGGGGCCCATGATCCTCGGGCACTCGCACCCCGACGTGATCGCCGCCGTGCAGGACGCCGTCGCCCGCGGTACCTCCTTCGGTACGCCCGGTGAGGGCGAGGTCGCGCTCGCCGAGGAGATCGTCGCGCGCGTGGAGCCCGTGGAGCAGGTGCGGCTCGTCTCCAGCGGGACCGAGGCCACCATGTCGGCGATCCGGCTCGCCCGCGGGTTCACCCGGCGGTCCAAGGTGATCAAGTTCGCCGGCTGCTACCACGGCCACGTGGACTCGCTCCTCGCCGCCGCGGGCAGCGGCGTCGCCACCTTCGCGCTTCCCGACACCCCGGGCGTCACCGGCGCCCAGGCCGGCGACACGATCGTGCTGCCGTACAACGACCTGGAGGCCGTGCAGGAGGCCTTCCACCGGCACCCCGGCGAGATCGCCTGCGTGATCACCGAGGCCTCGCCCGGCAACATGGGCGTCGTACCGCCGCTGCCCGGGTTCAACCAGGGACTCAAGGACGCCTGCCGGGCGAACGGCGCGCTCTTCATCTCCGACGAGGTCATGACCGGGTTCCGCACCAGCCGCGCCGGCTGGTACGGGATCGACGGGGTCAAGCCCGACCTCATGACCTTCGGCAAGGTCATGGGCGGCGGCTTCCCCGCGGCCGCGTTCGGCGGTCGCGCCGACGTGATGGCGCACCTCGCGCCCGCCGGGCCCGTCTACCAGGCCGGCACCCTCTCCGGGAACCCGATCGCCACCGCCGCCGGGCTCGCCCAGCTGCGCCTCCTCGACGACGCCGCGTACGTCAAGGTCAACACCGTGTCGGAGCAGATCCAGGCGCTCGTGTCCGAGGCGCTCACCAAGGAGGGCGTCGCGCACACCGTGCAGAGCGCCTCCAACATGTTCTCCGTCTTCTTCACGGACCGCGCGGTGCGCACCTACGACGACGCCAAGGCGCAGGAGTCGTTCCGCTTCACCGCCTTCTTCCACTCGCTGCTGGCGAACGGCGTCTACCTGCCGCCGTCGTCCTTCGAGTCCTGGTTCGTTTCCACGGCCCACGACGAGCGGGCCGTCCAGCGGATCGCCGACGCCCTCCCGGCGGCGGCCCGAGCGGCTGCGGAGGCCACAGCGGCATGACCAGCAACGAGGACATCACCGTCGTCCACCTCATGCGTCACGGCGAGGTGGCCAACCCGGACGGGATCCTGTACGGCAGGCTCGCCGGGTACCACCTCTCCGAGCTCGGGCGGCAGATGGCCGACCGGGTCGCCGAGCACCTCTCCTCCCGCGATGTGACGTACGTCGTCGCCTCCCCGCTGGAGCGGGCCCAGGAGACCGCGACGCCGATCGCCAAGGCGCACGGCCTGGACCTCGCCACGGACGAGCGGCTCCTGGAGGCCGAGAACGTCTTCCAGGGCAAGACGTTCGGCGTCGGCGACGGTGCGCTGCGCAAGCCCGGCAACTGGAAGCACCTCGTGAACCCCTTCAAGCCGTCGTGGGGTGAGCCCTACGTCGACCAGGTCGTCCGGATGAAGGGGGCGCTGGACGCGGCGAAGGACGCGGCCCGCGGGCACGAGGCCGTGCTCGTCAGTCACCAGCTGCCGATCTGGATCGTGCGCTCGTACGTCGAGCGGCGCCGGCTGTGGCACGACCCGCGCAAGCGGCAGTGCACGCTCGCCTCGCTGACGACGTTCACGTACCAGGGCGACAAGATCGTGTCCGTGGGCTACACCGAGCCCGCCCGCGACTTGGTCCCGGCCCATCTTCTCGCCGGTGCCAAGCCGGTGAAGGGGCAGGGCAAGGCCTTCGGGGCGTGAGCTGAGCGACCCGAGTGCCTCTATGACACGTTCGTGACAAATATTGCAACTTTGAGGTAATCGCGGGGAACCTCCCCCTTCGTCACGTCCTCTGACTGGGTGACCACCAGAGGACGTACGAATCGGGGAAGCAATGCGCGCTCTCACTCGCAGGGGGATGCTCGGACTCGGCGCGGGCGCCGCGGCCGCCGCAGGACTCGCGGGCTGCGGCAGCCTCACGTCGTCAGACGGGTCGAAGGACAGTACCGGTTCCGGTAAGGGCCGTTCCGGCAAACCTTCCGGCAGCCCGAAGCCCACCGCCCGCCCCATCGGCGACGGTTCCACCTCCTTCACCGGCAAGCAGCCCCACCAGCCCGGCAAGCCGGTGCCGCTGGAGCCCGGTCAGGAGCCCCCGCAGTTCGTCATCTTCTCCTGGGACGGCGCGGGCGAGGTCGGCAACGGACTCTTCCCGCGCTTCCTGGACCTCGCCAAGGAGCACGGCGCGAGCATGACCTTCTTCCTCTCCGGGCTGTATCTGCTGCCCGAGTCGAAGAAGCGGCTGTACGACCCGCCGAACAACCCGCGCGGCGCCTCCGACATCGGCTACCTCACCGACGAGCACGTGAAGATGACGCTGACCAACGTCCGCCGGGCCTGGCTCGAAGGGCACGAGATAGGCACGCACTTCAACGGGCACTTCTGCTCCGGGAGCGGGACCGTCGGCAACTGGACGCCGAAGCAGTGGCGCAGCGAGATCGACCAGGCGAAGTCCTTCGTCAAGGAGTGGCGCACCAACACCGGCTGGACCGACATGCCGTCCCTGCCCTTCGACTACGACAAGGAACTCGTCGGCGCCCGCACGCCCTGCCTGCTCGGCCAGAGCAACCTGCTGCCCACGGCCAAGGCCCTCGGCTGGCGCTACGACGCCTCCTCCTCCGGCGGCACGCAGGTCTGGCCGCAGAAGAAGCAGGGGATCTGGGACCTGCCGTTGCAGCAGATACCTTTCCCCGGACGTGGTTTCGAGGTCCTCTCGATGGACTACAACATGCTCGCCAACCAGTCGATCAACTCGACCAAGGCGCCGCCCGCCAACTACCCGGGCTGGCGCAAGCAGTCGGCCCAGGCGTACATATCCGGCTTCAAGCGGGCATATGAGACAAACCGCGCACCCTTCTTCGTCGGCAACCACTTCGAGCAGTGGAACGGCGGCATCTACATGGACGCCGTCGAGGAGGCCTTCAAACACATCGCGCGCGAGAAGGAGAAGGGCGGCGACGTACGGCTGGTCTCCTTCCGGCAGTTCGTGGACTGGATCGACGTGCAGAAGCCCGAGGTGCTGGCCAAGCTGCGCACGCTCGGGGTCGGGCAGCAGCCGGCCGGGGGTTGGAAGACGTTCCTCCAGGAGACCCCGAAGACCCCCGCGACGGGCTCCTCGAACGCCGCCTGAAATGCGGGTTTCCGCCCGCAAGGGGGGTGCGCAAGATCCCCGGAACGGGCATGCGAAACTTTTCACATGAGTGCCAGCCGCGCCCCCCAGAGCTCCACCGCATGGATCCGCTCGCGCCGCGCCGCCCTGATCGGCGCAGGCGCCGCGGTCACCGCACTGACCCTTTCCGCATGCAGTTCGGGCGGTACGTCCGGCGGGGGCGGCGACACCAACTTCGTCATGGGCAAGGACGGCATCGCGACCGCCAAGAAGGGCGAGCGGGCCCAGGCCCCCGACCTCTCCGGCAAGACCATCAACGGCAAGCAGCTCGACGTCGACTCCTACAAGGGCAAGGTCGTCGTCCTGAACGTGTGGGGCTCCTGGTGCGCCCCGTGCCGCGCCGAGGCGCCCAACTTCGAGAAGGTCTACAAGGACCTCCAGGGCAAGGGCGTCCAGTTCGTCGGCATCAACACCCGTGACACCAAGACCAGCAACGCCCTCGCCTTCGAGAAGCAGCAGGGCGTCACCTACCCCAGCCTGTACGACCCGACCGGCAAGCTGATGCTCCGCTTCAAGAAGGGCACGCTCAACCCGCAGGCGATCCCCTCCACGCTCGTACTCGACCGGGACGGGAAGATCGCGGCCCGCTCACTGGCCGCCCTCAGCGAGGACAGGCTTCGCTCGATGATCGACCCGGTCCTCGCGGAGAAGTGACGTGAGCGCGCTCACCACGCTCGCCGCGGCGACCGACCCCAATCAGACGGTGATGAGCGGCGCTTTGCTGATCGCGCTGCCCATCGCCTTGCTGGGCGGTCTCGTCTCCTTCTTCTCTCCCTGCGTCCTGCCGCTCGTCCCCGGTTATCTGTCGTACGTCACCGGGGTCGCCGGCACGGATCTGGCCGAGGCCCGGCGCGGGCGGATGGTCGCCGGCGCCTCCCTCTTCGTCCTCGGCTTCACCGCCGTGTTCGTCTCCAGCGGTGCCCTGTTCGGCTACTTCGGGGACACGCTCCAGGAGCACAAGGGCGTCCTGTCCAAGGTGCTCGGCGTCCTCATGATCCTCATGGGCATCTTCTTCATGGGGCTGTTGCCCGGCATGACCCAGCGGGAGTTCCGTATCCACAAGCGGCCCGTGGCCGGACTGGTCGGCGCTCCGCTGCTGGGCGCGCTGTTCGGCATCGGGTGGGCACCGTGCATCGGCCCGACCCTGACCTCTGTGATCGCGCTCTCCTACAACGAGGCGAGCGCCGGCCGAGGTGCCATACTGACCGTCGCCTACTGCCTCGGCCTCGGTGTGCCCTTCGTGCTTGCCGCGGTCGCCTTCCGCAAGGCGCTCGGCGCCTTCGGTTGGGTCAAACGTCACTATGTCTGGGTGATGCGGATCGGCGGCACGATGATGATCCTGACCGGTCTGCTGCTGCTGACCGGTGTGTGGGACCGCATCGTGCAGGACCTTCAGTCCTGGTCCGCCGGCTTCACCGTGGGGATCTGATCCATGAGCAAGACCACTGCAACCGGCGAGACGACCCCGGCCGCCGCCCCCGACGACCAGGATCTCGGCGCCGCCGGCTCCCAGCTCTCCACAGCGCCCGTCGAGACCCTCGCCAACGTACCCGCCCTCGGTGTCATCGGCTGGGCCCGCTGGTTCTGGCGCCAGCTGACCTCCATGCGGGTCGCCCTGCTGCTCCTGCTGCTCCTCGCGCTCGGCGCGATCCCCGGCTCGCTGATCCCGCAGACCGGCCCGGACGCCACCAAGGTCGCCGACTTCGAGAAGAGCCACTCCACCCTCGCGCCGATCTACGACAAGCTCGGCCTCTTCAACGTCTACGGCTCGGTGTGGTTCTCCGCGATCTACATCCTGCTGTTCGTCTCCCTCATCGGCTGCATCGTGCCCCGCACCTGGCAGTTCGTGGGCCAGCTGCGCAGCCGCCCGCCGGGCGCCCCCAAGCGCCTGACCCGGCTGCCCGCGTACACGACATGGCGCACCGAGGCCGAGCCCGAGCAGGTCCGCGAGGCCGCGCTCGCCCTGCTGAAGAAGCGCCGTTTCCGCGCCCACCTCGCCGGTGACGCCGTCGCCGCCGAGAAGGGCTACCTGCGCGAGATCGGCAACCTCGCCTTCCACATCGCGCTGATCGTGCTGCTGGTCGCCTTCGCCGTGGGCCAGCTGTACAAGTCCGAGGGCAACAAGCTGGTCGTCGAGGGCGACGGCGACGGCTTCTCCAACACCCTCATCTCCTACGACGACATCAAGTCCGGCAACCTCTTCAGCACCGACGACCTGGTGCCGTTCAGCTTCACCCTGAACAAGTTCACCGGCACGTACGAGACCTCCGGCCCCAACAAGGGCACCCCGCGCACCTACCAGGCCGCCATCACCTACAGCGAGGGCGCCTACGGCAAGGACAGGAAGACCCTCGTCAAGGTCAACCACCCGCTGGAGATCGGCGACGCGAAGGTCTACCTCACCGCCCACGGCTACGCCCCCGAGGTCACCGTCCGCGACGGCAAGGGCAACATCGTCTACCAGGACGCCGTGCCCCTGCTCCCGCTCGACTCCAACGTCACCTCCTCCGGCGTGATCAAGGTCCTCGACGGCTACCGCAACGCCAAGGGCGTCAGCGAACAGCTCGCCTTCCAGGCCTTCTTCCTGCCGACCTACGTCAAGGGCAACGAGGTCGCCTCGCAGTTCCCGGCGCTGCTGAATCCGGTGATGAACCTGGCGCCGTACCACGGCGACCTCGGCGTCAACTCGGGCATCCCGCAGAGCGTGTACCAGCTCGACAAGGCGCACATGAAGGACTTCAAGGACGCCAAGGGTGCCCAGCTCAGGGACAACCTCACGCCCGGCGAGACCATGAAGCTGCCGAACGGCGCCGGCTCGATCACCTACGAGGGCACCAAGGAGTGGGCGAACTTCCAGATCGTCCAGGAACCCGGCGGCGGATGGGCCCTCGTCGGCGCCCTCACCGCGATCTTCGGCCTCGCCGCCTCCCTGTTCATCCAGCGCCGACGGGTGTGGGTGCGTGCGGTGAAGGGAGCCGACGGCGTCACCGTCGTCGAGATGGCCGGACTCGGCCGCAGCGAGTCCGCCAAGGTGCCCGAGGAGCTCGGCGACCTCGCCGGAATCCTGTACGACCAGGCCCCCGGAGCAGCCGACCACGACGACTCCGCAGACCTCCCAGATTCCCCCGACCCCCAAGTCGTACCTGCCGAAGGGGCTGAGACGAAGTGACTCTCGCCGCCGCAACCGATCTGGCCGCCGCCACCAACGAGAATCTCGCCAACATCAGCAACACGCTGATCTATTCGGCGATGGCCGTCTACACCCTCGCCTTCTTCGCCTACATGGCCGAGTGGATCCTCGGCAGCCGCAGCAAGGTCGGCCGTACCGCCGCCGCGCTCACCGCCGACGTGAAGACCAAGGCGAAGGCGCCCGCCGTCACCGTGCAGAACAGCGGCGGCACCGCCGTCCTCGAGCGGCCGAAGGTCGTCGTCCGGTCCGCGTCCGGCACGCGTGACGTGCCCGACGGGCCGGGCGCGCACGGCGGCGACGAGCAGGGCGACCTCTACGGGCGGATCGCCATCTCCCTCACCGTGCTTGCCTTCATCGTCGAGCTGGGCGGTGTCGTCGCCCGCGCGGCCTCGGTGGAGCGGGCGCCGTGGGGCAACATGTACGAGTTCAACATCACGTTCTCGACGGTCGCCGTCGGCGTGTACCTCGGACTGCTGGCGCTGAAGAAGAACATCCGCTGGCTCGGCCTGTTCCTGATCACCACGGTCCTGCTCGACCTCGGCCTCGCGGTCACCGTCCTGTACACGGCGAGCGACCAGCTGGTCCCCGCCCTGCACTCGTACTGGCTGTACATCCACGTCTCCACCGCGATCTTCTGCGGCGCGGTGTTCTACGTAGGCGCGGTCGCCACGATCCTGTACCTGTTCAAGGACTCCTACGAGAACAAGCTGGCGACCGGCGGCAAGCCCGGCAAGTTCGCCAACTCGTTCCTGGACCGGCTGCCGTCCTCCGCCTCCCTGGACAAGTTCGCCTACCGCGTCAACGCGGCCGTCTTCCCGCTGTGGACGTTCACGATCATCGCGGGCGCCATCTGGGCGGGCGACGCCTGGGGCCGCTACTGGAACTGGGACCCCAAGGAGACCTGGTCCTTCATCACCTGGGTCGCCTACGCCTGCTACCTGCACGCCCGCGCCACCGCCGGCTGGAAGGGCCGCAAGGCCGCCTACCTCGCGATGGCCGCCTTCGGCTGCTGGCTGTTCAACTACTACGGCGTGAACATCTTCGTGAGCGGCAAGCACTCGTACGCGGGCGTGTGACGCGCCGAGGGGTCCGGTCACGACGGCGGCAGGCACTCCTTACCCGGGGGCCTGCCCTCCGGCCAGGCGATGCGGACGAAGCGGGAGCCACCTTCGGCGGTGAGTTCGACGACCGGGACGGCCTTGTCGTACGGGTTGCCGTGTACGTCGAGGCAGATCCAGCCGCTCACGCCGTTCACCCGCAGTGAGCCCTTGACCTGCGGCCACTGAAGGCCGACGTCCGCGAGCGGCGCGACCACCTTGCCGTCGGGGGTGGCCTCGCGGATGCCGTGGACGGCGAGGAGCATGGCGTCGTACCCGATGATCAGCTGCCCGTCGTCCAGACCGACCGGGCCGAGCGGCCCGACGGGCTCGCGCGCGGCACGCGCCAGCAGCGCGGTCAGGGCCCGCGTGTCCGTCGCCGAGCCGCCGGTCTTCGCCGTGTCCTTCAGCCAGGCGTCCGGATGGGCGAGGGATGTGTAGCGGACGGAGAGGTTGCGCTTGAGGGCGCCGCGGTCCAGGTCCTTCTCATGGGTCAGGTACGAACCCTCGTCCCCCGTGAGCAGCGTGAACTTCCGCTCCTGGCAGCCGCGCCGGCCCAGCGCGTTGATGAACTGCCGCAGCTGGGTGTGCCGGCCCGCGAACAGGATCGTGTCGGTCTCCGGGGACGTGTCGCACACCAGGTGGGTGATCTGCCGGAACGTGTTCGCGGTCGTCCCCTCCTGACTGCGGTCGGCCGGTGGCGTGAACGGCTGCGGCTCGTACGGCGAGCCCTCGATCAGCTTCGCGAACGACGTCTGCAGGGTCCGCGTGTACGGGTCGCCCGGCTTGTCGTACACCAGCAGCGCCTTGCCCGCCGACACCTTCGCGAAGGAGGCGAGCGCGCGGGCCTGGTCGGTGTTGGTGGGGGCGACACGGGCGAGCCCGGGGAACGGGTCCGAGCCCCCCTGGCCGCCTGCGAGGTCGTCGGCGGTGATGGAACTGCCGACCACCGGGATCCCGCGCCGGGTCAGCTCCTGCACCGCCGCCTTGTTGTTGTCGGTGCTCATACCGACCCCCACGACCGCGCGCAGCCGGTCGGCGCCCTTCGCCATCCGCTCCAGCTGGTCCACCATGTGCCGCCAGTGGTCGCCGGTCGCCCCCGGATTGGCGAGCACCAGCCGGATCGCCGGTGCCTGCCCGTTGGAGCTGTGGTTGGCCTGCCACTGCGCGAGATACGCGCCCTGCGCCTCGTGCAGGATGTCGCTCACCGTGGACGGGTTGGACGCGGTGTACGGCAGCATCACCGCGACCGTCACATAACTGCCTGGCTCGAGTCGTTCGTTCTCCCGGCCGATCGCCCGCACCACCTCCCGGAACTGCGACCGCCCGAAGTCGTATGCCGTGGTCGCGACGCCCACGCACTCGTCGCCGTCCTCCGGTCGTTCGACCCCGGCGGCACACGAGCGGTCCTCCCGCGCCAGCGCCCTGATGCCGAAGAACAGGCCTGCCATCAGCGCCGCCGCCACCAGCACGGCGACATAGCGGTACAGGCGGATCTGCCACACGTCGCGCAGCCACCGCACAGCACGGCTTCCCATCAGGCCTCCCCGTCCCGGTCGTCGGACTCGTCCTCACCCGGCGTGCGCAACGGCCGCCCGGCGCGGGCGTCCCGCGGCCAGGTCTGCGACGCCGTGAACAGCAGCGCCCCGCCCGCGGGCCGCAGGTCGGACAGTTGCAGCAGCTCGAACCGCAGCCGGTCGCACACCCTCGGATCGGGCAGCACCAGCGGGTCGGCCACCTGCCAGACGGCGTGCAGCAGTCGCCGTATCCGCAGGTGGAAGAGGCCGTCGAGGCCGTCCGGTGGCCGTTGGCCGGCGTCCGTGCGGCCCAGCGCGATCGCCGCCCGCCGGTCGTCGTGGTCGGCGAAGTCCCGGCCCTCGGCGTCGTGCGCGTGGAAGTAGGGCGCCGAGGCGAGGAAGCGCAGGGTGTCCAGCCAGGTGCGGGTGTCCACGCTGTGGAAGGTGTCGCGCAGATGGGCCACCGCGCCCGCCGTGTCGCCCAGGGCGAGCTCGTGGTGGAGGCGGTAGCGGGCCGACTCGCCGTCGCTGTCCTCCCCGTCGTCCGTGTAGTGCCGGATCAGCGTCTCGTGCACCTCACGCCACTTCGCGTGGTCCGCGGTGCGGTGGTGCAGCCGGAGCAGCAGCAGGGCGCGCACGAAGGGGTCGCCCACGAAGTGGCCCGGCTCGGCGGGCAACCCCTCCCCGGCGAGCCGCACCCGCAGCGACCGTACGCCCGACGAGCCGAAGTCGTCCGGGAGCTGGGCGGTGGCCAGCGCGACCGCCGAGTCGTGGTCGTGGGCCGCGGCCAGCACCGTCAGCTCGTCGAGCCGGTCGGCCGGGACCAGCCGGTCCAGCAGCTCGCCGTAGGCGGGACGGCCCTCGTCCTGGTCTTCCTCCACCGTGATCCGCGCGGTGAGCAGCCTGCCGAGGGAGGCGGCCCGGCGCGGATGCTGCTTCGCGGCGGTGGCGACCAGCACGATGCCGAGCGGATTGCCGCCGGTCAGCCGGTGCACCGCGTGGGGGAGCTGCGGCGGCACCTCGATGTCGTCGCACACCGCGCCCACGATGTGCAGGGTGTCGTCCGGAGACAGCGGCGGCAGCGGCACCAGCAGCGCACGCGAGGACGGCGAGGCGCCCGGCTCCCACTCCGTGGCCCGCGCCACGGCGGGCAGCTCCCGCCGTACCGCGTCCCGCAGGGCCGCGAGTTCCGTGCCGCGTACGGTCGCGATGAACACCACCTGGTCCGCGACCCCCTCGGACCGGTCCCGCAGCACCGCGTCCAGCAGCCCCGGGCCCGGCCCGTCCCGCACGTTGTCCAGGAGCACCAGGGGCCGGCCCAGCCGCGTGAGGTGCGAGCCCAGGCCCGTGTACGCCTCGGCCAGGTCGGCGAGCAGTGCTCGCACCAGCCACCGCTCGGCGTGCTCCCGCGAGGTGCCGCCGGCCCGGAAGTTCCCGGCGAGCAGCAGCAGACCGCGCTTGGCGTTGCCGCCCGCGTTCGGATACGTGCGGTACCAGGTGGACGGCCGCTGCTCCCGGCGTCCGGTGACGCCCTCGGACAGCGCCTCCAGGGTGGCCTCGACGGTCGCCGCGACGAACGGGCCGCCTCCGCTCGCGGCCGCGATCACCTTCGCCGCGACCTTCGCCGCCCACCGCCCGGCCATGCTGAACCGTGAACCCCGCTCGTTCAGCAGCAGGATCCGCACCAGCTCACGCCGGATGCGCTCCGAGTCCGTACGACCGCTCCAGTCGCTCGCCCGCACCGCCACCAGGCCCGCCGTCAGCCTCGGGAACGTGAGCTGCCCGGCCGCCTTCACCGGCTCGGTCAACTGCTCGGCGATCACCAGCAGCGCCTGCCACACCGGCGACCAGGACTCGGGGCTCTCCTCGTGCGCAGGCTCGGCGAACTGCTCGTCCTCGCAGTCGATCAGCGCGACCGGGGTGCGCTTGCGGGTCTCCCCCTTACGGGTCCGCTCCGTGTACGCGTCCCACAGCTCGGACAGCACCGCGCTCTTGCCGAGACCCCGTCCGCCCGCGAGCACCAGCAGCGGTAACGCGCGGGGATGGTCGACCTTCGCGGCGAGGTGTTCGTACGGGCGCAGCCCGACCAGCCTGGGAACCAGCCCCGGCGGCTCACCGTCGAACAGCGCTCCCCGCCCGTGTAACGGTCTGTGCACCGCACCTCCCCCTGGAACGGCTTACAACGCCAGGGTAAAGAGCGGAAGTTGATTCGCACTAGATCGCGTGATGTCCGTTGGGTCACGAATTTTCAGACCTCGTCAGCCAATCGTGATCGAATCCAGCTTCGCCCGCAGGTAGACGTGCGAGTCGACCGGCGGATACGCCACCCACCCCACCCCCGGCGTCGGCACCGACTCGACGAGCGTGCCCGGGGCGCACTCGCCGAAGTAGACCAGCGACATCAGCTCCTCGGTGGGCGCGTCGGCCGGGGGGGGGGCAGGACCCGGTGCCTGCCCGACCGCCACCGGTCAAGCACGCGTAAGCGGGACTCTGACCCACCGGCCTTCGTCGTGTGTACGGGCTTTAGCAATGCAACGGTTGTCAATAGCAAAACCGTGTGCGCGTCTTCTGAGTACTGTCGAGGTTTCCGGACCCCGCCGATGTCCCTGGCTGCCCGTCGCAGCCTTGTCGGACGACGATTTCGGCGAGAGTTGTGAAGATCGATATCGGCCATGAGGGCGCACCTCTGGAGAGCGCCGTCGAGGGCTGCCGCCAAACCGCCGCCCCCCGGTTCGCGCCCGCTCGTGTGTCGAAGAGACGCCCAAGTCATGGCCAAAGCTTGCCTGCTGATGGCTCAACAGGCTGAATGGTTGCTCGTTGCGAGATAAGTCACAGATCTTGAATCGACTTCAGGGCTTCCACTTTTCGCCAGTCTGTTGAACTCTTAACGGTGTGAATGAGGGGGAGTTGTGAAGATCGACGTGTGCGTCTTGCGCACCTTCAGGCAGGGGGCCTGAACCGGTCGTCGAGCCGGCAGTGAATTAGCGGGACGTCTGCTGCAACCCGGCGGGGGTGGCAGCAAAGGTGCGGACCCGTACCGCAAACCCATGCAGTACCCGACGCCGCGGACGCCTGCCCAGATCAGGGCAGCGACCGCACTTCAGGGGCGCCGTTCGCCTGCCCGCATGTATCGCGGGCCGGCTCCAGAGGGGATCCACCATGAACATCTGCGTTCTCGGGCAGGGCTACGTCGGCCTGCCCCTGGCCATGCGAGCAGCCGAGGCGGGGCACGCTGTGGTCGGTTACGAGCCCGACGAGGCCCGTCGCGACCAACTGGCCGCCGGCTCCTCGTACATCGAGGACATCGACTCCGCGCGACTGACACGGGCGCTGAGCTCCGGTTCCTACCGCCCCAGCTCCGAGCCGGAGGACCTGAAGGGCTTCGACGTCGCTGTCATCACGGTCCCGACCCCGCTGAGGGACCGGGCTCCCGACCTGTCGTGCGTACGCGAGGCCGCCGCGACGCTGGCGCCGCGCCTTGAGCCGGGGGCCACGGTGGTCCTCGAGTCCACCACCTACCCCGGTACCACCCGCGACGTGCTCGTTCCGCTTCTGGAGCAGGGATCCGGTCTGCTGGCCGGACGTGACTTCCACGTCGGCTTCAGCCCCGAGCGCATCGACCCGGGCAACACCGCTTGGCGGTTGGAGAACACACCCAAGATCGTCTCCGGTCTGACGCAGACCTGCCTTGCCCGCGTCAAGGAGTTCTACGACTCGGTCGTCGACGTCACCGTGCCGGCCTCAGGTCTGGAAGAGGCCGAGCTGGCGAAGGTGTTCGAGAACACCTTTCGGCACGTCAACATCGCGCTCGTCAACGAACTGGCCAAGCTCGGCCATCTGTTGAACATAGACGTCGGTGACGCCCTGGACTGTGCCGCCACGAAGCCCTTCGGGTTCATGCGGTTCACGCCCGGCCCCGGCGTCGGCGGGCACTGCCTGCCCATCGACCCGGTGTATCTCTCCCACCACGTGCGCCAACAACTCGGCGAGACCTTCCGTTTCGTCGAACTCGCGCAAGAGGTCAACGAACGGCAGCCGGCCTACGTTGTCGAGCGTCTGCAGAGCGCCCTCAACAAGCGCTCCAAGTGCCTCAACGGCGCACGCATCCTGGCGTTGGGGCTGGCCTACAAGCCCGGCACCAGCGACATGCGTGAATCGCCGGCCCGTCACGTGATCGACGCGCTCACCGCACGTGGCGCGACCTGCACCGTCGTCGACCCGCATGTGGGCGACGACACCGGACTGCGCGTGGCCACTCGGCTGGAGGCCGCCCAACTCGCCGCCGCCGACGCCGTCCTGGTGCTGACCGATCACCCCGAGTTCGACCCGCAGCTTGTTCACGCACACGCTTCGTACGTGCTGGACACCCGCCGGGCGATCCCGCCCGGCGATCACATCGAGCATCTGTAGCTCACTACCAGGAAGGACACCCCTTCATGTATGGCAAGGGAACACTGGCTCAGACCGGCGTCGGTTTCACCGTTCTCGGGATCTCCGCATCCCTCAGCCTCGTCGCGGCGCTCGTCGTCGCACTGATCGTCGTGGGCGGCCTCACCTACCGCGTGGCCACCAGGAAGAACCGGTATGCCGGCTAAGACATCACACCAGTGGCTGCAGACCGTGGCCGCCGTGATGGTGATGGGAGCGGTGGCCGCATGGGCCGCCGCTGCCCACTCCATCAATCACGTCTCCGGGCTGTTCCTGGGGATCTACTACGTTCTGCTCACCGGATCCGTGCTTCTGTACATGCTGCTGGCCGCGCTCCCGGCTCGGAGCCAGTATGAGCGGTCCGCCCCCGGGACGGTCGTCGCGATCATCCCGTCCTACAACGAGGAGAACCTCGAAGGCCTCTATGCGACGGTGTGGTCGCTGATCAACCAGAGCCGCCCGGTGACCGCCATCCACGTCGTGGACGACGGATCCGCCGTGCCCGTGATCCCGTTCGAGCATCCCCTGGTCACTTGGCACCGCCAGCCCAACGGCGGCAAGCGCTCCGCGCAGGCCGCAGCAATCCGCCACATGCGCAGCCGCGGCCAGACGTTCGATTACATCCTGACTGTCGACTCGGACTCCGAGGTTCGCAAGGACGCCGTCTGGCAGATGATGCGCGTCATGAACGACCCCCGCATCCAGGCATGCACCGGCACGGTCCTGGTGCGCAACCGGCATGCCAGCCTGCTGGCCCGCCTGTCGGATCTCAATCTGTTCATCTTCTGCGTTCTGAGCCGAGGTCTGCGCTCCGCCTTCGGCGTCGTCAACCCCACATCCGGTGCCCTGTCCCTGTATCGGGCAGGGGTCCTCTGCGACAACCTTCAGCACTACCTGGCCTCCGGAAAGGACGGTGACGACAGGCAACTGTGCGACTACGCCCTCATGCGTGGTCGCGTCGTCTCCGTCCCCCACGCCTACGTCACCACCGACATGCCCGACACCATCAAGGGCACGTATCGACAGCGCCTGCGCTGGGGCAAGTCAGGCTGGCGATTCATCCCCTGGGAACTGACCAACCTGCCCACCTCGTCCCTGGTCACTCGACTCATCGAGGTGTGCACCGAAGCCCTGCTGCCCATCCTCTACATAGGCCTGGCCGTCAACGTCTGGCGCAGCGGAACAGCCGCATTCCTGCCTCACGCCTTCGCCACTGCGGGTGCGTTCCTCCTCGCCGAAACGCTTTTCTACGCCATTCTGCGCCCTGGTCTCAGCCTCACCGAGCGACTGACCACGCCTCTGCTGGTGCCGCTGTACACACTGATGATGTTCTTCGTGGTCTACCCGGCCAAGTACTGGGCCATCACCAAGATCAAATCGGACAGCTGGCACACGCGCGAAGCGTCGGCCACGGCGCCCGTTCAGTCTCCCGTCACCACACTCTGAACTCGCCCCTGTCAAAGGCGCTCCAGCACCGCGTAGTCCGCAAAAGTGCGGCGGTAGCGGGTGTGCCGGGTCTTCTGAGTGTGCTGGCGCTGCCACTCCTCGACCTCCGCCGGATCGTGGCGAGGCCCGGACGTGGCGCCGCAGTCGGCCTCGTCCCCGGTCACGCAGCGTGCCTCGTACTCCGGTCGGGCCGAGGTGTCCTGCACGATCGAGTACGGCACGTGCCGGAAGACGCGGCGCCCCGCCGGGGTGCTGCCGCCGTGGTCCCGGCGCAGCAGTACATGCGCGTCGGTCACCGCGCTGGGGTTGAACGCGGCACAGGCCTTGTCGCTCAGGGCGTCGATTTCCGCGCAGGTCGTGCACCCGGGCACAGGTAGAGGTGGGCGCGTCATGTCGTCGCCCAGTGGACCCGGTGTCACCAAAGCAGCACGGTAACGATCGTTGAGCGCCTCCACGCCCGCGCTCAGTCGTTCATCCTGCGTCGCTGCACGGATCAGCGCCGGGTCGGCCTGCCACTCCCTCCCACCGCCGATCGGGCGGAGCGTCGCGTACAGGTCCACGTTGTCCCGGTACTCACGGTGAGCCGACGCAATGCCGGGGGTGGGACGGGGGCGGGAACGGGGGTCACCACGGCCGCCGTGTTCGGTGGGGTCCTGAAGCGCTTCCGCGAGGCCGCGATGCTCACGCAGGAGGCGCTGGCCGGGAGGGTCGTCAGCCGTACCGCCTGGGCGGCGTTCACGGCGGGACTCAGCCGATCGTGATCGAATCCAGCTTCTCCCGCAGGTAGACGTGCGAGTCGACCGGCGGATACGCCACCCGCCCCACCGGCGCCGGAACCGACTCGACGAGCGTGCCCGGGGTGCACTCGCCGAAGTAGACCAGCGACATCAGCTCCTCGGTGGGCGCGTCGGCCGGCGGGGGCAGGACACGGTGACGCCCGGAGCGCCACCGGTCACCCGTCCAACGGGCCATCAGGTCCCCGACATTGATGGTGAACGCCTCCGGGTCGTGGGGCGCGTCCTCCCAGCCGCCGTCGTCCGTGTAGACCTGCAACCCGCCCTTGCCGACCTGCCGGTCGAGGATCGTCACGGTGCCGAAGTCGGTGTGGGGGCCGATGCGGAACTGGCCCGGCTGGGGTTCGCCGATGACGTCCGCGCCGGGGTACCAGTTGATGTTGAAGCCGTATGTGGGGTGATCCATGTGCCGGGTGAAGAAGTCGGGTTCCCGCCCGAGGGCCTCCCCGAGCAGGGCGAGGAGGTGGTTCTCCAGCTCTCCCATGCGCGTGAGGTACTCCTCGCAGAGCACCTGCAGTTCGGGTACCTCGGCCGGCCACACGTTCGGTGCGTACCACTCGGCGTTGACGACCGGGTCGTCGAAGGGCTCGTGCGTGGCGAAGGTGAGGGACTCCTTGAGGTCCGGCGGGGTCTCGGTCCCCTCGGAGTAGCCGTTGGCCTCCGCGCCGGGCCCGAGCCAGCCGCGGCCGCCGACCTGCGCCGCGTAGGTCTCCTTGACCGAGGACGGCAGGGTGAAGAAGTTCCGGGCCGCCGCCCGGATCGCGGCGCGCAGCGCGGGGTCCACACCATGCCCGGTGACCAGCAGGAACCCGGCGGTCTGCAGGGCCTCGTCGACGGTCCGGGCGATCCACGCCCGGGTCTTTGGCTCCCCGCCCAGCCAGGGCCGCAGATCGATGGTCGGGATACGGGTGCTCGTGGGCTCACTCACCGATGTCCTCATTCCAAAGAGCCGGGTTCCTGTCGATGAAGCCGCGCATCATCGCGACGCACTCCGGGTCGTCGAGCAGCACGATCTCCACGCCGTGCTCCGCCAGCCAGTCGTGCCCGCCGTGGAAGGTGACCGCCTCGCCGATCACCACCCGGGAAATCCCGAACTGGCGGACCAGGCCGCTGCAGTACCAGCACGGCGAGAGGGTCGTCACCATCGTCGTACCCCGGTACGACCGCTGCCGCCCCGCCGCGCGGAAGGCGGCCGTCTCCGCGTGCATGGAGGGGTCGTCGTCCTGGACGCGGCGGTTGTGGCCGCGGCCCAGCACGGTGCCGTCGGCGCCGTAGAGCGCGCCGCCGATCGGAATGCCGCCCTCGGCCAGGCCCCTGCGGGCCTCCTCGACGGCGATGGCGAGCCAGGCGCGTGCCTGTGACTGATCCATACGCTCACTCTGCGCTCCGCGTCGTCCGGAGAGGGGGATTTCCGGCGGACGCCTTACAGGATCCACCCCGTCTCCTACGGTGAATCGCGTGGACAAAGAAGAGGACCAGCGGCTGGCGGCCATCGCCCCGGAGATCTCCCGCCTCTCCATCGAGCTGTTGCGCAGGGCGGCCGGCACCTACCCGGAGGAACGCGTCGCGCAGGAGGCCCTGGAGTGCGCGGATGACATCCTGAAGCGGTACGGCACGGACGGCCTGCGCGTTCTGATCATGAGCCTCACCTGCTGGTCGGCGGTCCAACTGGAGATCAACGCCCAGGCGTCGCGCCGGAGCCTGGAGTCCCTCCTCGACGACATGCTCCTGACCTGGCTGGAAGCGAACCCGGAGGAGTGAGACCCGCGGGTCAGCCGCTCTCCCGGACCGACCGTCCCGGCCGCTGCATGAGGATCGTCGGGCGCTGGCGCTGCTCCCAGTAGTGGCTCAGGCTGGGAGCCGGCACCCGCGGATACAGGCGGCCGTAGCGGGCGTAGTTGTTGCGGACCGTGATCAGGCCGTTCTCGGTGGGAATGGCGTACGTCTGGTCGCCGCGCAGCAGGACGGTGGCGTACTGGCGGATCTGGAGGACCGTGAAATCCTCCTCTGAGGCGTAGCGCGAGGTGCTGGCGTAGGCGATGCCGCCGAGCCCGGCGTTGGCCAGCGCGACCATCAGGCGCCACTGCCGGACGTTCATCGCCTCCGACAGGAACCTGCTGAGGTTCTTCGCGGCGGCCGGGGCCGCGCCCTCGATCAGGGTCTCCAGGTGGGTGCGGCGGTTGCGGGCGCGGGTGGCGGCGGAGGCGGTCTGCGCGAAGTCCTCGTCGACCTTCACGCGCGCGTGGTCGCGCAACAGCTCACGGTAGGCGTCGAGTTCCGCGTTCACCAGGCGGCAGGCGACCTTCGCGGGGCGTTGCAGGAGCGGGGCGATCTGCTGCAGGAGGGGGTCCTCCACGTCGATCACGGCCGGGCTGTGCTTGTGGTGAGCCCGCTCGAAGACGACCCGCAGCCGTTCGGCCAGTTCGACCTGGCGGGTGACCGCCGCGGGGTGGCGCCACAGCGCGCGGTCGATGACGGCGGGGCTCACGCCGAAGGCGCGGGCGAGGTTCATCCGGACCGTGCCGTCGTCCCGTACGGGCAGCAGGGCGTGCCGTTCGATGTTGGCGTAGCCGCTGCGGCTGATGCCGACCAGGGAGGCCGCCTCGGCCGCGGTCAGGCCGCTCTGGCAGCGCAGGCCGTGGATGTCGGCGAGGGCGCGCTTGGTGCGCAGTTCCCGGGCCGGGATGTCGAACAGGGCGCTGATCTGCGCGATGCGCTTGGGGTCCGGCTTGGAGGTGTTGTTCTCGTAGGCGAGGACGCGGCTCTTGGAGGTGCCGAGGCGTCTCGCGACGGCTTCGGCGCTGAGGAGCCGGCCGTCGACCGGGCGGGTCAGGCGTGCGGTGCGCAGGGCCTCACCGTCGAAGTTCGCCGTGCCACGAGCCACTGACGCCGACTCCTCTCGTCATATGTTCAACTACCGCTGCCAGCGTCGCGGTACCGTTCAGGCCCCCGTTCGCGTAGCCGAATTCATCCCGGGGGGTGAGTTGGTCGCTTTTGGTAGGTCAATCCCCGTGCCACGGTACCGTTCAGGACCACTTCGGGTTACAAAAGTCCGGCGCACGCGCGAGGATAAGTCCGCTTACGGGGGTGGCTTTCTCGGGGGATCTACAGTGGGCTGCCCTCGGAGTGCGCCGCTCCGCGACGACTTGCCGAACCGACCGTGAGCCCGTGTCCTGGCGGGAACCTGAGCACGGGCCCACGTACCGGCTATTCGGTAACTGACGGCGGATGAGGTCCCAACCTCATCCGCCGTTGTCGTACAGGTCGAGCATCAGCCGGACGAGCCAGTAAAGGCACTCTCCGACCACGCGTGCCCGATTGCTGCGCGGCGCGTTACCGCAGTCCGGCTCCGGGATGCCGCGCGGGGAAGCGGCGCTGTCCCGCTCCGCGGTGTCCGGGACCGGTGGGTCCGGGTCCCGCGGTTCTGGGGGGACGGCGTCGTCCCGGTCGCTTGGCTGGTCAGAGCTAGCCACGGACCTGCTCCTCTCTGTAGGTGGCCGGGCCTGATGAACCCGATCGGCACCCACGGGCACCGGCACAGAGAAGAGCTAGGGAGGAGACTACCGGGTGTCGGGGCCGGAACTCCTATCACTCATGTGGGTCAACTGGGCTGCTGTGAAAGGCCGGAGGCGTCGCTGTGCGGGGGCGCGGTCGATGTTCGAATAGATGAGTCGACATTCGTGTGCGCCCTCGTGCCCGGGCCTTGCATGTGAAGGAGGTGTTCGAGTAACTCCCTTGCGAATGAAGGGAGTTGTTACCGTTCAGTAGACTGAAAAAAGTTGTGCAACTTCCTCGGGGAAACAGTCCTTCTCCGGTCGCGCAGCGTGTCCGATGTATCATCTCCCGCCCATTCGGGCCGACTTGCCGAGCGCTCGCGGGCGACGTGGAGGTGTCAGCTGTCCTTCGGGTCCTCGCCGCTCTCCTTGCGGCGCAGCTCCTCCTCGCGGCGGCGCAGGTCGGCCTCCCAGTCCTTCAGGAGCGACTCGTCCTTCACGTCTTGAGAAGAGGCGGCCTCTTCCTTGAGGGACTTCAGGAACTCCGGATTGTCGTCGGGCGCGACGAACTGGGCGCGGTGGTTGCGGTGCCACTCGGAGGGCGTGGAGCCGCCCGCCGGGGCCGTACGGACCTTGCCCGCGACGAGCCACGCGATCGGACCGACGAGCACCTCGCCGAAGAGCAGGATGATGATCACCCAGACCACCTTCGGCAACCCCCGCACCTGCTCCTCGGGGGTGTTCAGGCAGTCGATGAAGGCGTAGATCCACAGCGCCAGGACCAGCAGGAAGGGCAGATACCGGAGCATGGTGGGCGTTCCCCCAGGAGGCGGTGACGGGGGCACTGACCGGCCCCGGTGACGGGGTCAGGGTAGCGGGTGGCCGATACTTGTTCCCATGGCTTACGACGATCTTCGTTCCCTGCTCAGGGCACTGGAACGCGAAGGCGACCTCAAGCGCGTCAAGGCCGAGGTCGATCCGTATCTGGAGGTCGGGGAGATCGTCGACCGGGTGCAGAAGTCCGGCGGTCCCGCGCTGCTCTTCGAGAACGTGAAGGGCTCCGACATGCCCCTCGCGATGAACGTCTTCGGCACCGACCGCCGCCTGCTCAAGGCGCTGGGCCTGAAGTCGTACGGCGAGATCTCCGAGAAGATCGGCGGCCTGCTGCGTCCCGAGCTGCCGCACGGGTTCGTCGGCGTGCGCGAGGCGTTCGGCAAGCTCGGCGCGATGACCCACGTACCGCCGAAGAAGGTGAAGGCCGGGGACGCGCCCGTGCAGGAGGTCGTCCTGCGCGGCGACGACGTCGACCTCGACCGGCTCCCCGCCCTGTTCACCTGGCCCAAGGACGGCGGCTCCTTCTTCAACCTGGGCCTGACCCACACCAAGGACCCGGAGAGCGGGATCCGCAACCTCGGCCTGTACCGCCTCCAGCGCCACGACAAGCGCACCATCGGCATGCACTGGCAGATCCACAAGGACAGCCGCAACCACTACCAGGTCGCGGCCCGCCGGGGCGAGCGCCTCCCGGTCGCCATCGCCTTCGGCTGCCCGCCCGCCGTCACCTACGCCTCCACCGCACCGCTCCCCGGCGACATCGACGAGTACCTCTTCGCCGGGTTCATCGCCGGCAAGCGGATCGAGATGGTCGACTGCAAGACCGTCCCGCTCCAGGTGCCGGCGCAGGCGGAGGTCGTCATCGAGGGCTGGCTGGAGCCCGGCGAGATGCTGCCCGAGGGCCCCTTCGGCGACCACACCGGCTTCTACACCCCGCAGGAACCGTTCCCGGCGCTGACCATCGACTGCGTGACGATGCGGAAGCGGCCGCTGCTCCAGTCGATCGTCGTCGGCCGGCCCCCGACGGAGGACGGACCCCTCGGACGCGCGACCGAGCGCTTCTTCCTCCCCCTGCTGAAGATCATCGTGCCGGACATCGTGGACTACCACCTGCCCGAGTCCGGCGGCTTCCACAACTGCGCGATCGTCTCGATCGACAAGAAGTACCCCAAGCACGCCCAGAAGACGATGCACGCGATCTGGGGCGCCCACATGATGTCCCTGACCAAGCTGATCGTGGTCGTCGACTCCGACTGCGACGTCCACGACCTCCACGAGGTCGCCTGGCGCGCCCTCGGCAACACCGACTACGCCCGCGACCTCACGGTCGTCGAGGGCCCCGTCGACCACCTCGACCACGCCTCCTACCAGCAGTTCTGGGGCGGCAAGGCGGGCATCGACGCGACGAGGAAGTGGCCCGAGGAGGGCTACACGCGGGACGGGGGGTGGCCGGACATGGTGGAGTCGGACCCGGAGACGGCGGCGAAGGTCGACCGCCGGTGGAAGGAGTACGGGCTGTGAGCAGCGCGTCAGCCGCTCTCCCGCAACCGGGACGCACCAAGGCGTTCCTGCGCCTGGTGATGATCGAACACTCCGTCTTCGCGCTGCCCTTCGCCTACATCGCCGCGCTCACCGCGATGTTCCAGTGGGACAGGAACATCCACTGGGGCCGGCTGCTGCTGGTGACGGTCGCGATGGTGGGGCTGCGGACCTTCGCGATGGCGGCGAACCGGATCATCGACCGCGAGATCGACGCCCGCAACCCGCGCACGGCCCAGCGTGAACTGGTCACCGGCGCGGTGACGGTGAAGCACGCCTGGACCGGCGCGCTGGTCGCGCTCGTGTTCTTCCTCGGCGCGGCCGCCCTGCTGAACCCGCTCTGCCTGGCGCTCGCCCCCATCGCGGTGATCCCGATGGTGGTCTACCCCTACGGCAAGAGGTTCACGAACTTCCCTCAGGCCATCCTGGGCCTGGCCCAGGCGATGGGCCCGGTGGGCGGCTGGCTGGCGATTTCCGGCGAGTGGTCCTGGGACGCGGTGATCCTCGGCCTCGCGGTCGGCGTCTGGATCGGCGGCTTCGACCTCATCTACGCCTGCCAGGACGTCGAGACCGACCGCGAGATCGGCGTCATGTCGGTCCCGGCCCGCTTCGGCATCCCGGCGGCCGTCTGGGGAGCGCGCGTCTGCCACGCCGTGACGACGGCCCTGTTCGTCTGGTACGCCCTCGCCACCGACGCGGGCGGCTTCTTCTGGCTGGGCCTGCTGATCGTCGCCAGCGCGTTCGTCTACGAGCACTCCATCGTCCGCCCCCACGACCTCTCCCGCGTCAACCGCGCGTTCTTCAGCGTCAACGGCTTCATCGGCATTGCCCTGTTCGTGTGCGCGCTGCTTGATCTTCTGGTTCGGGGTCTGACCGTCTGACTACGGTGCGGCCTACCATCGAGTGCAGAGAGAGGGAGGCCGACGTGACCATCTCGGACAGCGACCGCCTGCACTCGCAGCTCGCCCGGTACGAGGACATGTTCCGCGGATACCGGATGGAGATCGTCGAGGGCAACATCGTGATGAGTCCGCTCAGGCCGTTCCACAACGAGACCATCATGAGGTTGTGGACCCAGCTCGAAGCCCAACTGGGCCCGGAGTGGGCCTTCATCAGCGATGTCGCGATCCCGTTCAGCGACGACTTCGAGTTCTGCCCCGATCTCGCGCTCATCCCCGCGGCCGAGAAGAACCGCAATCTGACGTCCTACGCGCCCGATCTCATCGAGCTCGCCATCGAGGTCGTCTCCCCGAGCAGTGTCCGCAACGACTACGAGGTCAAGAACAAGCAGTACGCGGCCCGGGGCATCCCGAACTACTTGATCTTCGACCCTCAGCGCGGACACCTCGTCACGCTCTGGAACCCGGGCCCCGACGGCTACCTCGGACGGGACACGCTGGCGTACGGGGGCAAGATCACCGTGGAGGCCAAGATCGGGCGCCTCACCGTCGACACCGGCCGCCTTCCCGTCGACCCCGAGACGTCCGCCCCGTCCTGAAGGCGGTCCGCCCCACCGGTACGCTCAAGGTGTGAACGCAGGAGAAACGCAGCGTGTGCCTTGGATCGTGGGGGTGTCCGGAGCGTCTGGGACGCCATACGCCGCCGCCGTGCTGCGTGCGCTTCTGGACGCGGGCGAGAGCGTCGACCTTGTCGTCAGCCGGGCCTCCCGGCTGACGATGCTGGACGAGACGGGCATCTCCTTCCGGGACGCCCACTGGCAGGACGACCTGCGCGAATGGCTGGCGCGGGGCGCCGACGGGAAACCCGGGACCTTCCAGGTGGGCATCGACCGCGTATGGCACTGGAACGCCGGGGACCTGGCCGCGGGACCGTCCTCCGGGTCGTACCCGGTGAAGGGCATGCTGATCGTGCCCGCCTCGACGGCATGCGTCGCCGGAGTCGCGTTGGGCCTCTCCAAGGACCTGCTGCAACGCGCCGCGAGTGTGACCCTCAAGGAGCGGCGCCCGCTGGTGGTGGCCGTGCGCGAGACGCCGCTGAACGGGCAGACCCTCCGGCACCTGGTGACACTGGACGACGCGGGCGCGAGCGTCGTGCCGGCCTCGCCCGCCTTCTACGCGGGCGCCACCCACATCCAGGACCTGGTGGACTTCGTCGCCGGCCGGGTCCTCGACGCGGCGGGCGTCCCGCACGGGCTGTACCGCCGCTGGACGGGCGAACTGGGCGGCGGCAACGCAACCCGTCCGGCGTGAGCGCCATCTGAGTAAGTCGCAGTACCTCTCATCACCACCCCTCATCACCCAAGAACTTTCAGTGGAAGGCTTCGATCGCATGGACGCGGTGGACAGGCAGCTCATCCAGGCCCTGAGGGAGAACGGCCGGGCCTCCTACGCGGAGCTGGGGCGCCTTGTCGGCCTGTCGGGACCCAGCGTCACCGACCGCATCAACCGGCTGGAGGCGGCCGGTGTCATCACCGGCTACCGCGCCACCGTGAACGCCGCCTCGCTGGGCCTCGGCGTCATCGCCCTGATCGGCATCTCACTCTCCGACGCCGCCGACCACGAGGACGTGGCCGCCCGGCTGAAGGACCTGAGCGAGATCGAGGACTGCTGGTTCATCGCCGGCGACGACTCGTTCATGCTCAAGGTGCGGGCGACCGATGTCGACGGTCTGGAGAAGATCATTCGGCGGCTCAGCGGCACCAAGGGTGTCTCCCGGACTCGTACCACCATCGTGCTCTCCACCAAGTGGGAGAACCGGGTCGGGGAACTTCCCGAAGAGGTGTAGGCGCGAAGCGCCGTATGGGGGCGCCGCCTGCCCGAAGGGTGGGGAGTACGGTTTACGGAGTCTGTCTAGGAGAGGGATGACCATGGACGTCGGGCTCAAGCGCGAGCTGGAGGAGAAGGTCCGCTCCGGTGAGCGGCTGTCCCGCGAGGACGGCATCGCGCTGTACGAGTCGGACGACCTGGCGTGGCTCGGCGGCCTCGCGCACGAGGTGCGGACGCGGAAGAACGGCGACGTCGTCCACTTCAACGTCAACCGCCACCTCAACATGACGAACGTGTGCACGGCCTCCTGCGCCTACTGCTCGTTCCAGCGCAAGCCGGGCGAGAAGGACGCGTACACGATGCGCATCGAGGAGGCCGTCAAGCTCGCCAAGGCGATGGAGTCGGAGAACCTCACCGAGCTGCACATCGTCAACGGCCTCCACCCGAACCTCCCGTGGCGCTACTACCCGCGCTCGCTGCGGGAGCTGAAGGCCGCCCTCCCGGACGTCTCCCTGAAGGCGTTCACGGCCACGGAGATCCACCACTTCGAGACGATCTCGGGGCTCTCCGCCTCCGAGATCCTCGACGAGCTGATCGACGCGGGTCTGGAGTCGCTGACCGGCGGTGGCGCGGAGATCTTCGACTGGGAGGTCCGCCAGCACATCGTCGACCACCGCACCCACTGGGAGGACTGGTCGCGCATCCACCGGCTGGCGCACGAGAAGGGTCTGAAGACCCCGAGCACCATGCTGTACGGCCACATCGAGGAGCCCCGCCACCGCGTCGACCACGTCCTGCGCCTGCGTGAGCTCCAGGACGAGACCGGCGGCTTCCAGGTCTTCATCCCGCTGCGCTACCAGCACGACTTCGTCGACATGAAGGACGGCAAGGTACGCAACCGCCTCCAGGCCCGCACCCAGATGGCCACCGGCGCTGAGGCCCTGAAGACCTTCGCGGTCTCCCGCCTGCTCTTCGACAACGTCCCGCACGTCAAGGTCTTCTGGGTCATGCACGGCGTCCAGACCGCCCAGCTCGCCCTTCAGCACGGCGCCGACGACATGGACGGCTCGGTGGTCGAGTACAAGATCACCCACGACGCCGACAACTACGGCACCCCGAACAAGCTGACCCGCGAGGACCTGCTGGATCTCATCAGGGACGCGGGCTTCCGCCCGGTGGAGCGCAACACGCGGTACGAGATCATCAGGGAGTACGAGGGCCCGGACCCGGCGCGCCGGGAGTCCCCGCAGCCGATGCGGGTGTGACCTAGGGCCTCTCGTTCGGATCATGCCGGGCTCGCGGGGTCCGGCCTGATCCGAACGAAAGACCCCAGTGGACCGCCCCAAGGGGCGCGGGGAACTGCGCGACCAGCCCCCGCACGCCCGCGGACGACATGGGTCCGAGTCCCCACGACGGGTACTCGGCCCCCATGGCGACCACCAGAACCCCTGAGGACGCTTACACCGCCGAGCCCTTCGTCCCCGACGGCGCCGATCTTCCCGCCCTCCGCCGAGCAGCGGCGGAGTGCAGGGGCTGCCCCCTGCACCGCGACGCCACACAGACGGTCTTCGGCGCGGGAAACACGACCGCCCGCGTGATGCTCGTAGGCGAACAGCCCGGCGACCAGGAGGACCGGCAGGGCGAGCCGTTCGTCGGCCCGGCGGGGAAACTGCTCGACCGGGCGCTGGCAGAGGCCGGCATCGAACCCGGCGAGGCATACGTGACCAACGCCGTGAAGCACTTCAAGTTCACCCGGGCCGAACCCCGCAAGCGCCGCATCCACAAGGCACCCAACCTGCGTGAGATGACCGCCTGCGGTCCATGGCTCGCCGCCGAGCTGGCCGTCGTGGAGCCGGAGCTGATCGTGGTGCTCGGGGCGACGGCGGGGAAGGCGCTGCTGGGTTCGTCGTTCCGGGTCACGCAGGTGCGGGGGACGGTGCTGGAGGAGGAGATCCACGGTCGGCCGGAGCGGCTGGTGCCGACGGTGCACCCGTCGTCGGTGCTGCGGGCGGACGACCGGGAGGCGGCGTACCGGGGGCTGGTGTCGGACCTGAAAGTGGCGGCACAGGCGCTTTCGTAGCCCCCGTAAGGGATAGCATGCCCGAATGCCCCTTACCTTCACTCTGGACCCATCCGTCACCCCCGCCCTACGGGACGGCCTGCTCGACCTGTGGGTCGACGTCAGCAACGCCGACGGGGCCGTCGGATTCGTACCGCCGGTCACGCGGGAGGAGATACGCCCGGAGCTGGTGAAGCACTTCGCGGCGATGAGCGAGGGGCGGGCCCGGCTCCTCGTCGGGTACGACGAGCGGGGGCAGGTGGCCGCGACGGCGTTCCTGACCTTCAACACGCACCGGCTGATGACCCACTGGCTGTGGCTGTACACGGTGATGGTGCACCCGCGGCACCAGGGCAAGGGGCACGGCCGCGACCTGCTGGCCGCCGCCGCGGACGCGGCCCGCGCCCTCGACGGCATCGAGGCGATACGCCTCACCTGCCGGGGCGGACTCGGCCTGGAGCGCTTCTACGCCTCCTGCGGATACAAGGAGGTCGGCCGCATCCCCGGCGCGATCCGTGTCGCTCCCGACGACGACCGGGACGACGTCATCATGCTGCTGCCGCTGAGCTGAGCCTCGTACCCCCCTGCAAGATCCGAACTCCGCCGTGCTTCACTGAACGGTGCCCCTTTGTGCCAGAAACGGAAGAGTGGATTGAGATGCTCCGCTACACGCTGATGCGCCTCGGGATTTTCGTGGGCTGCTTCGTGGTCGTCTGGGGCCTCGTCTACTCCGGTGTCGTCCCGCGCGGCCTCGGCCAGTCCAACGGCATGTGGGTCATCCTGCTGTCGCTGGTGCTCTCCGCCCCGATCAGCTTCGTGGTGCTGCGCAAGGAGCGGGACCGCGCGTCGATCCAGGTCGTGCAGAAGGTGGACCGCGTCAAGGCGAACCTGGAGGCGAACCGCAGCCAGGAGGACGTGGCCGACGACAGTGCGCGCGCCCAGGGCCAGGCGCAGGGCCACGCCTCGTAGGGGTTCACCCGCCGCGGCCCCAACTAGGCTTCGCCCATGGGTGCCGTGAAGAGCAAGCGGATGCCGCGTGCCGTCCGTGAGCAGCAGATGCTGGACGCCGCCGTACGGACCTTCGGGCAGCGCGGGTACATGGCCGCCTCGATGGACGACATCGCCGAACTCGCGGGCGTGTCCAAGCCGTTGGTGTACCTGTACCTGAACTCCAAGGAAGACCTCTTCACGGCCTGCATACGGCGCGAGGCGAAGGCCCTCACCGAGGCGGTCCGGGCCGGTGTGCACCCCGAGCTGCCCGCCGACCGTCAGCTCTGGGACGGCCTGCTGGCGTTCTTCACGCACACCGCGCACCACCCGGACGCCTGGTCGGTACTGCACCTCCAGGCCCGCACCCACGGCGAGCCGTTCGCCGCCGAGGTCGCCGCGATGCGCGAGGAGATCGTCGCGTTCGTCACCCAGCTGATCGCGATCGCGGCCCGGGACGCACGCCCCCACTCTCGGCTTCGCTCGAGCGGGGAGACCCCCATCGACCCCGACCTGCAGGAGCGCGAGGTCGCCGGTCTCGCCGAGGCCCTGGTGGGCGCCGCCGAGTCGCTCGCCGCCTGGGCCAACACCACGGAGGGCGTCACGGCCCGGCAGACGGCGACGACCCTGATGAACTTCGCGTGGGCGGGCCTGGGCAGCCTCATGGCGGGGCGGCCGTGGACACCCCCGTCGGCACCGGAGCAGCCGGCCGCTCACGCCAGCGGCTGAACAATCCCGGCCACGTGCACCTTCTCCCCGCCCCTCAGCTCGAACCGCCCTCCGCCCGCCGCGTACTCCACCGTCCCCGGCAGCAGCACCGGCGCCCGGAACTCCGCCCGCACCCGGGCGGCCCGCGGGGTGCCGTGGGCGGCGAGGCAGCGGGCGACGGTCCACATGCCGTGGGCGATGGCCCGGGGGAAGCCGAAGAGGCGGGCGGTGAGCGGGTACAGGTGGATGGGATTGCGGTCGCCGGACGCGGCCCCGTAGCGCCGCCCGACGTCGGCGCCCAGCCGCCACTCGGCGAGGCGCGGAAGCCGCTTCCACTCCTTGGCCGGGACGTCGGCGGCGGCAGGCCCGTCCGTGCGGTGCCGTGCCAGATACGTGCTCCGCGACTCCCACGCCACGTCCGCCCCGGCCCGCAGCTCGGTGACGACTGCGGCCTCCGTGCCGCGCCGGTGCGGCGCCAGCCCCGCCACGTGGACGGTGAGGTCGTACGAGGCCGTCGCCGCGAGCGGGGTGTGCCGGGTGATGTCGATCGACGTGTGGACCAGGCCGAGCACCGGGAGCGGGAAGTCCCGGCCGCTCATCAGGCTCATCGCCAGCGGGAAGCCGAGGACGTGCGGATAGGTGATCGGCAGGGCGTCCTCGCCGGTGGCGAAGCCGCACACCCGCTCATAGGCGGCCAGGCGCGCGAGGTCGACGCGCACGCCGGGCAGGACGAGCGGCGCACGCGGGAAGTCGGCGTCCGGGCGAGGCTGCTTGAAGGGGGACAGGAGGGCGCCGCGGGCGAGCAGCGGGGCGAGGGCGGGGGAGCGGGTGAGGAGGGTCATCAGGCCCCCAGCAGGCTCTGCCCGCAGACCCGTACGACCTGTCCGTTGACCGCGCCCGACGCCGGATGCGCGAGCCAAGCGGTCGTCTCGGCGACGTCGACGGGCAGCCCGCCCTGCGCGAGGGAGTTCATACGGCGGCCTGCCGCCGCGAGTGAGGGATGTTCGGCCGTCCAGCGCCTCAGCGGTGCCGGTTGCGGAAGGCCGAGCCGCCGGGTCAGGAAGCGGCCGGGCGCGGTGCCGGTGAAGCTCAGATAGCGGTCGGCCATGTCGATCTCCCCAGGGCTTCGGCGCGAACACGGGCTCCGTTGCTTGCTCCGGAGTCAGGTTACCCTGGGTAAGGCTAGGTCAGGGCGGCTTGTGGTGTACGTGAGGGTCACTCACACAACCCTCGAGGTTGCACAGGCCTGGCCCCGGATCACCGCCGTATCCGCACAAACGCACCACAGCGGCGCCGTACGATCCCCTTCCTAACCGTCGGTAACTCCTTCCTGTCGCCACCGACGGTGAACGCCTCGCCACTCGGGGCACGTACGTATTTGCAGCTAGCAGTTCATCGCTGCACGCCCAGGGAGCCGCCCCGTGTCCACGCCGTACTCCACCACCGCCAGCTACGACGACGCTCCCCCCACCCTCGTCGCCCCCGAGACCCGCCGACTCGACGGAGTCGTACGCGAGGCCTCGATGCCCCCGTTCGCCCTGCCCGTCACCCACGGCTCGCTCGCCGACCTGCCCTTCGACAACGCGGCCGCCGCCCCCGACGCGGTCGTCATCAGCCGCAAGACCCAGGACGGCACCTGGGTGGACGTCACGGCCGCCGAGTTCGCCGCACAGGTGCAGGCGGTCGCCAAGGGCCTGATCGCCGAGGGCCTGGTGCCGGGCGACCGGGTCGCCGTCATGGCGCGGACACGGTACGAGTGGACGCTCCTCGACTTCGCCGCGTGGGCCGCCGGCCTGGTGACCGTCCCCGTCTACCCGACCTCCTCCGTCTTCCAGACCCGCTGGATCCTCCA
The DNA here is from genome assembly GCF_056436655.1 of Streptomyces sp. NPDC043427. NCBI lineage: Bacteria > Bacillati > Actinomycetota > Actinomycetes > Kitasatosporales > Streptomycetaceae > Streptomyces > Streptomyces sp. NPDC043427. Next base: position 65,294 of record NZ_JBWKCC010000032.1, read on the forward strand.
GGACTCCGGCGCGGTCGCCCTCGTCACCGAGACCGTCGGCCAGGCCGCCGCGATCGGTCCCGAGCGCGACCGGCTGCCCGACCTCCAGCACATGTGGGTCATCGAGAAGGGCCATCTGGACCGACTGGAGGAGTCGGGCGCGCATCTGCCGGACCAGGAAGTCGCCGTACGGCGCGGCATGCTGGTCCCGGACACCCTCGCCACCCTCATCTACACCTCCGGCACCACCGGCCGCCCCAAGGGCTGCGTCCTCACCCACGGCAACTTCTTCGCCGAGATCGACAACGCGATCGAACTCCTCTACCCGATCTTCAAAGCGCGGTCGAACGAGGAGGTGTCGGTGCTGCTGTTCCTGCCGATGTCCCACGTGTTCGGCAGAATGGTGGCGATCGCCTGCATACGCGCGCGCGTACGGCTCGGCCACGCCCCCAGCCTGAAGGCGGAGGATCTCCTCCCCGACCTGGCCGTCTTCCGCCCGACCTGTCTCCTGGCCATCCCGTACATGCTGGAGAAGATCTTCAACACCGCCCGCGCCCGCGCCGAGTCCGGCGGCCGCCTCTCCTCCTTCGACCGCGCGGTGTCGGTCGCCCGCCGCTACGGCGAGGCGGTCGAGGCCCACAAGACGGGCACCGGCTCCGGCCCCTCCACGGCCCTGCGAGCCGCCCGCACCTTCTACGACCCCCTGGTCTACCGCCGCATCCGCAACGCCATGGGCGGCCGCGTCCGCCACGCCATCTGCGGAGGCTCGCCGCTGGGCCGCCGCCTCTCCGCGTTCTACCTCGGGGCGGGCATCGAGATCTACGAGGGCTACGGCCTGACGGAGGTGACGGGGGCATCGACGGTGACACCTCCGCTGAAACCGCGCCTGGGGACGGTGGGCTGGCCTCTTCCGGGGACCCGGGTCCGCATCGCGGCGGACGGCGAGATCCTCCTCGGCGGTGACCACGTCCTGCGCGGCTACTGGGACCCGGCGGCAGGCGGAGTCGTCCCGGCGGCCCCCGACGGCTGGCTCCCGACGGGCGACATCGGCGAACTGGACGACGAGGGCTACCTCACCATCACCGGCCGCAAGAAGGAAATGCTCATCACGGCGGGCGGCAAGAGCGTGGCCCCCGCCCCACTGGAGAACTGGCTGCGCTCCCACCCCCTGATCTCCCAGTGCATCGTCCTGGGCGACGGCCGCCCCTACGTCTCCGCGCTGATCACGCTCGACCCCGACGGCATCACCCACTGGCGCCAGATGAACGGCAAGCACCCGGTCCCGGCCGAACTCCTCATCGGCGACGAGGACCTCAACGCGGTCCTGCAACGCGCGGTGGACGAGGCCAACAAGCTGGTCTCCCGCCCCGAGTCCATCCGCCGCTTCGCCGTCCTCCCTGTCGACTTCACAGAGACCACCGGCCACCTGACCCCGTCGATGAAGCTGCGCCGCGAGGCGATCATGCGGGACTTCGCGGCGCAGGTGGAGGGGCTGTACGCGAAGTAAAGGGGTCGCGCGAGGTAAAGGGGTCGCGCGAGGGGGAGGGGCGGATCTGTGCCACCCCCCGTCCTGCCCACCTGGTCTTTCGACCTCCCCGCCCTGGCACACATCCGCCAATCCCCTGGCGTGCCGCCACTCGCCCGCTGCGCGCCCGGGCCCCCCACTGGCCGAACTCGGCCTGAAATGAACCGAGTTCACTCGCCTTGCAGGGGTAAGCGGAGGGGCGGCCGGGGTCCCGGCCGTTCCCGTTTCCGTTCCCGTGGGGGGTCGAGTGAACAGAACAGTGCGGCGTGCGTGGGTCAGAACCGTCGGTGTCCTCGTCGCGGCCGCGGCGCTGCTGACCATGGAGGTCGCTCCGTCGGAAGCCGTCACGACATCCACCGACGCGACGACGGGCTACCGAGCCAACGCGCGCAACGACAGTTACGTCCCCGGGGCCACCGCGGCCCCGCCGTTCCGCAAGCTGTGGTCACGCGACCTGGGGTCCTCCGTCTCGGCGCCGGTGGCCGTCGGCGGTCGGATCTTCGCGGTCGTCAACGGGGCGCGGGAGGACGAGGGCGACGTCCGCATGGAGCTCGTGGGGCTCAATGCCGCCACGGGCAAGGAGCTGTGGCCGCAGCGGTTCGTGACGCGTGAGCCCAGCGCCAACCTGACCTATGGGGGCGGTCTCCTCTACACGCAGACCCTCAGCGGCAAGGTGGCCGCCTGGGATCCCGTGACCGGCGAGCAGAAGTGGGCGACGAGCCTCAGCTCATCGGGCAGCAGCGTGTACCCGCCGACGTGGTACGGAGGTGTGCTCTACACCCAGGACGGGCGTGGGCAGGCCGTGGCGCTGCGCCCCTCCGACGGGCACGTCCTGTGGACGGCCCCGCTCGTCGAGTACGGCTGGGCCCCTGTCGTCGTCAACGACGTGGGGGTGTGGATCGGCTTCAACAACTACGCCTACCAGCTCCTGGACCGGACCACGGGCCGGGAACTGCGCCGCTTCGAGGTGCCCGACATCTCGGGGCCGGGCGGCAACCCGGCCGCCCTCGGCGGCGGCGCCCTGTGGCTGCGCAACAGCTTCGCCGATGACGAGAACGTCGTCGCCTACGACCAGGGGACGGGAGCCGTCCTGCGCTCCTTCCCCGCCGACGCCACCCCGGCGTTCGGCCCGGGACGCGTCTACGTCGCCCACCGCGGCGAAGTGAATGCCATCAGCACGGCCACCTACCGGACCGCGTGGACCTACAGCAGCCCGCGCCAGGCGGCCACCGTCCGTCTCGTCGCGGGCGGTCACGTGTACGTCCAGGACGGGAACGGTGAGCTGGTGGTGCTCAGGGAGCGTGACGGTGCCCGGGTGTGGTCGTACCGACTGTGGACCGAACCGCATCCGCAGGAGAACGTGATCGCCGAGGAGGACTGGCGCGGCTGGACCGTCCCTGGCATCGCGACCGCCCAGGGAAGGCTGTTCACCCCGGCGGAGGGCGGTGTGCTCATCGGGTTCGGGCGGGCCTGAGGGAGTGTGGGGGAGCGCAGCCCACCCGCGCTCCCCCACACGCACGCAGCCTCAGTCCTGGTAGACCCTGTTGGTCCCCGGCCCGCCGGACAGCGTGTCCCGGCCGGCCCCGCCGTACAGCACGTCGTTGCCACTGTTGCCGTAGAGAACGTCGTTGCCCTGTTCGCCGTACAGCTTGTCGTTGCCCTTGCCGCCGTAGAGGACGTCGTCGCCGGTGCGGCCGTGGAGGGTGTCGTTGCCGTCGTCGCCGTAGAGGGTGTTCTCGATCTCGTCGGCGGCGCCGGTCAGGGTGTCGTTGCCGGCGCCGCCGTGGCACTCGTAGCGGCAGTTGGTGAGGGTGTCGTTGCCGGGGCCGCCGAAGGAACCGAGGCCCCAGACGCCGCCGCCTCCGGCGAGGCGGTCGTTGCCGGCCTCGCCGTAGAGGACGGACGCTCCGCTGCCTCGGATGACATCGTTGCCGGCGCCGCCGTGGATCGCGGCGTACGCGGAGTTGTCGGCGGGGATGGTGGCCGTGTCGTCGCGGTCGCCGAGGTCGACGTCGTAGATGTCGGAGTCGTCGGAGCCCAGAGGGGCGGGGACGACGCACTGGGCGACGGTGTGGTCGGACGGCGAGGGGTAGGTGCACTCGCGGGTGGCGATGGTGACGTCGACGCGGTCACGGAAGGTGAGGACGTAGTCGGACTCCCACTCCGTCCTCGGCACCACCTTGGCGGACACCGTGAGGTTGTTCGTCTGGCCGGGGGCCGCCTTGTACCAGAGCTCGCCGTCGTAGTGGACGAGGGAGGCCGTGGCCGCCGGGGCGGCCTGGGCGGCGGGTGCCGCGAGGACCGCTCCGCCGAGTGTCAAGGCGAGGGCGGCGGTGGCGGCGACGGTTCGGTACGCGCTCATGGGGAGGCCCTTCGGGAAATGCGGTTTCCTGCGATCACCTGTTTGACCCTGGATCAGATGAGCCGGTTGTGCCGGAAAAGGGCGCCGCGCGCGACTTCACGCGGGCGCCCTCTCGCATTCGGCCCATTAAGGAGGAGCGTTCACTTCCGCATTTATGAAAGGGGCTTGCGGGCCGTCAGGAAGGCCTGCGGGACGCTCTCGTTCAGGGTGTCGGTGTCGTCGGGTTCGCGGACCGTCCGGTGGCGGAGCGCGAACCCGGCGGACAGCAGCAACTCCGCGATGTGTTCCGGTCGGCGGCGTTGGAAGTCGAGCGTCACCGGGTGGCCCCAGGGCTGGTCGATGTGGCGGGGCCCGTCACCCACCTGGAAGGCCAGGAGCAGGTGGCCGCCGGGCGCCAGGACGCGGTGGAACTCAGCCAGCAGAGCGGGGAGCCGGTCCACCGGAATGTGGATGGAGGAGTACCAGGACACCACGCCCGCGAGTTCGCCGTCCGGGATGTCCAGCTCCAGCATCGAGCCCTGCTCGAACCGCAGCCCCGGGTTCTCGCGCCGGGCCACGGCCAGCATCCCCTCCGAGAGGTCGAGCCCGAACACCGGCAGCCCGAGGGAGGCGAGGTGCGCCGTGATCCGTCCCGGGCCGCAGCCGAGGTCCGCCACCAGGCCCGTGTCGCCCACCAGGTCCGCGTACGCGGTGAGCAGCGCCCGCTCCAGGGGTCTTCCCGCGAGATCGCCCGGGAAGTGGGCGGCGTAGTCGTCGGCCACCGCGTCGTAGAACGTGCGGGTCGTGGTCAGGAAGTCGGGGGTCTGGGTCATGGCGGGGGAGCCTAGCCTCGGCCACTGACACGGGAGCCGGATCACGCCACCCCTGCTGCTCGCAGGAGTGCCGTCGCGGCCGCCGCGCCCAGCACCACCACCACGAACGGTGCCCGGCGCCAGGCGAGCAGGCCGCCCACGAGTACGCCGGCCGGGCGTGCCCAACCGGCGAAGCCGCCGGTCTCGGTGAGGGCGCCGGTGGCCAGCAGGGCGACCAGGAGGACGACGGCTCCCGTCGACAGCAGGTCCTGGACGCGGGGCGAGATGTCGATCCGCCCGTGCAGGACGGGGCCCACCAGGCGGAAGGCGTACGTTCCCAGTGCCAGCGCCAGGATCATGGCGACCGTCGTGCTCATGCCGGCACCTTTCGGCGGCGGTACAGGGTGGCGAGTCCGGTCAGGGCGGCAAGGACCGGCACTCCGGCGGGCGCGACCGGTGTCACCGCCAGGGCCACCGCCGCGCCGGGCAGTGCGGCCCGCCGTACCCGCGTGTCCTCGCGCAGGGCGGGCAGGACCAGGGCCACGAGTACGGCGGGGAAGGCGGCGTCCAGGCCGAAGCGGGCGGTGTCGCCCAGGGCGCTTCCGGCGAGGGCGCCGGCGAGCACCGAGACGTTCCAGGTGGCGAACAGGCCGAGCCCGGATGCCCAGAACGCGGTCCGTCGCCGTACCGGGTCGGGCTGGGCGAGGGCGAAGGCCACGGTCTCGTCGGTCACCAGGTGTGCGCCGACGAAGCGGGGTAGGGGGCTGCGGCCCAGTACGTCTGCTACGGCGAGGCTGTAGGCGGCGGTGCGGGTGTTGAGGAGCAGGCCGGTGGCGGCCGCGGCGAACGGGCCGCCCCCGGCGAGCAGTACGCCGACCGCGCTGAACTGGGCGGAGCCCGCGTACACGACCAGGGACATCACCACCGGGACCCACACGGGCAGGCCGCCGGCGACGGCGATCGCGCCGAAGGAGACGCCGACGACGCCGCTCGCGAGGCAGACGAGCGCGACATCACGGATCAGGTCTGGGTCTGTTCGCTGTACCGAACGCATGTTTTCTACAATGGACAGCAGATGGCCCGTTCGTCAAGGCGAACGATCGTGCTCGTGTAGCGAACGGAGTGCACTCGTGTCCGATGCGACGCCCCCCTCCCGCCTCCCCCTCGACTGGATCGCCGCCTCCCTGCGCCGCGAGCGCACGCGCGCCGGGCTGTCGCTGTCCGAGCTGGCGAAACGGGCGGGGATCGCGAAGTCCACGCTGTCGCAGTTGGAGGCGGCGAGCGGTAATCCGAGCATGGAGACGATCTGGGCGCTGGGGGTGGCGCTGGGGGTGCCGTTCAGCGCGCTGGTGGAGCCGCCGACGGCCGCGGTGCGGGTGATCCGGGCGGGGAAGGGGCCCACGGTCGCCTCCGAGCAGGCCAACTTCGTGGCGACGCTGCTGTCCGCCAGTCCGCCGGGGGCCCGGCGCGATATCTACCACCTGCGGGCGGAACCCGGCGCGGCCCGAGAATCGGAGCCGCACATTCCGGGCACGGTGGAGCATCTGGTCGTGAGCGCGGGGCGGGTGAAGGCGGGGCCGGTCGGGGAGACCGTGGAACTGGATCCCGGGGACTACCTGACCTACCGGGGAGATGTGCCGCACTCGTACGAGGCGCTGGTGCCGGGGACGACGTTCGTGTTGGTCATGCAGCATGTGTGAGCGGCTGTGCGGGGCGGGCGGGGAAAGGGCAGGAGCCCCGTCGCCGGGTGGCGCGGGGCTCCTTGGGTACTGCGGTGCGGCGCGATCAGATGGGAGTGACGTTCTCCGCCTGCGGGCCCTTCGGACCCTGGGTGACGTCGAAGCTCACCGACTGGTTCTCCTCGAGGGAGCGGAAGCCGGCGGCGTTGATCGCGGAGTAGTGAACGAAGACGTCGGGGCCGCCGCCTTCTTGGGCGATGAAGCCAAAGCCCTTTTCGGCGTTGAACCACTTCACGGTTCCGGTAGCCATAAGCCCTCCTTGGGCCCAAAGGGTTGCCCTGCTCCAGAACCCTGCAAGCGTGAAAGCAAGTGCCGCACAACTGCATACGTCTGAAAACGACGAGAGCCCGCGGTTACATGCTCCGCAGGCTCTGTACTGCAAGGGAAACCAAACTGCAACTTGCGGCGAGCCTAGCACGCAGGCAGCCGAAAGCAATAGAGGCCAAGATCACTTCACCCGGATGTTTGAAACCATGTGGGTGAGGTTGACCCAACCCGGCGACACGAGGCCGAAACCCGGGCCCACCCTGGAGGGGGCACCGTACCCCACGAGGGCTAGCCTCCCGATGTGGACAATTCTCGCACCCGGCCGCGCGTCGGCCACATTCAGTTCCTGAACTGCCTGCCCCTGTACTGGGGGCTCGCGAGAACGGGCACGCTGCTCGACTTCGAGCTGACGAAGGACACCCCGGAGAAGCTCAGCGAGCGGCTGGTGCGCGGAGACCTCGACATCGGGCCCATCACCCTCGTCGAGTTCCTCAGGAACGCGGACGACCTGGTCGCCTTCCCCGACATCGCCGTGGGGTGCGACGGACCGGTCATGTCCTGCGTGATCGTCTCGCAGGCCCCGCTGGACCGGCTCGACGGCGCCCGGGTCGCCCTCGGTTCGACCTCGCGCACCTCCGTCCGCCTCGCCCAGCTGCTGCTGGCGGAACGCTTCGGCGTGCAGCCCGACTACTACACGTGCCCGCCGGACCTCAGCCTGATGATGCAGGAGGCGGAGGCCGCCGTACTCATCGGAGACGCGGCACTGCGGGCCAACCTGCTCGACGGGCCGCGCTACGGACTCGAGGTGCACGACCTCGGCGCGCTGTGGAAGGAGTGGACCGGGCTCCCCTTCGTCTTCGCGGTGTGGGCGGCGCGGCGGGACTACCTGGAGCGCGAACCGGCCATCACCCGCCAGGTCCACGAGGCCTTCCTCGCCTCCCGCAACCTCTCACTGGAGGAGGTCGGCAAGGTCGCCGAGCAGGCGGCCCGCTGGGAGGCCTTCGACGAGGACGTCCTGGAGCGCTACTTCACCACCCTCGACTTCCGCTTCGGCGGCCCCCAACTCGCCGCCGTCGCCGAGTTCGCCCGCCGCGTCGGCCCGACCACCGGCTTCCCCGCGGACGTGAAGGTGGATCTGCTCCAGAGGTAGGGGAACTGTTCCGGCGGCGCGGGGATCTGCTCCAGTAGTGGGGGCATGACGACCTCACCGCACTAATCTGCTGAGGAGTCCTACGGGGGAGAGGTGGACGCCATGCAGCCGCTCGGAGCCGACGAGCCCACCGTCATAGGGCCCTACCGACTGCTCGGCCGGATCGGCTCCGGTGGCATGGGCCGGGTCTACCTGGGCCGCAGCACCGGCGGCCGGACGGTTGCCGTCAAGATCGTGCACCCGCACTTCGCGCTCGACGAGGAGTTCCGTGCCCGCTTCCGCCGCGAGGTCGAGGCGGCCCGGCGGGTGGGCGGCGCCTGGACCGCACCGGTCCTGGACGCCGACCCCGACGCGACGGTGCCCTGGGTCGCCACCGCGTACGCGGCGGGCCCGTCGCTCGCCGGCGCCGTCGCGGACGGCGGGCCCCTGCCCGAGCACACCGTACGGGTCCTGGGCGCGGGCCTCGCCGAGGCGTTGACGGCGGTGCACGAACTGGGGCTGGTGCACCGGGACGTGAAGCCGTCCAACGTCCTGCTCACCGTGGACGGTCCGCTGCTCATCGACTTCGGCATCGCCCGCGCCACCGACGGCACGGCCTCCCTGACCTCGACCGGCGTCTCGATCGGTTCCCCCGGCTACATGGCCCCCGAGCAGATCCTCGGCAAGGGCGCGACGGGCGCGGCCGACGTCTTCTCCCTCGGAGCGGTCCTGGCCTATGCGGCGACCGGCGAGCAGCCCTTCCCCGGGGACTCCTCGGCCGCGCTGCTCTACAAGGTCGTCCACGAGGAGCCGTCGCTCGGGGAGTTGGGCGGTGAGCTGCGTGAGGTGGTCCAGGCGTGCTTGTCGAAGGACCCGACCGCCCGGCCGACGCCTCGGGAGGTGGCCCGACGGCTCGCTCCGGACGGTGCGGCCCGGCTGGTGGCGGCGGGATGGCTGCCGGGGGCGCTGGTGGAGCGGGTCGGGCGGAGTGCCGTACAGCTGCTGAACCTGGAGGCGGCGGGCGTGGCCGGGGCGGCGCCGGTGGTGTCGGGGCCGGTGGAGTTCAGCAGTCCTTCTGTGGGTGGGGTGTCGGGGGTTGGTGAGGCGGCTGGTTCTTCGGCGGTCGTCGGTGAGTTCGGGCCGCCTCCTGTGATGGAGCCCGTGCGGCCGCCCGTGGACGCCTTGCCCTTCGTACCGGAACCGCGTGACGCGCCGCCGCAGGACGTCGCCGTTCCGTCGTCCGGGCAGGGCCCCGGCAGGCTGTCCGTGTCCGTCGCGGCGACCTCGACGCCGGGGGACGGCGGGCGGGGGCGACGGCTGAGCTGCACCGTGGCCCTCGCGGTGGCGGGAGCGCTGGCGGCGGTGACGGTGGGGTCGGTGTTCGTGTTCGACCTGCTGCCGGGCGGCGGCCGGGACAGCGACACCTCGGCGGGCGGCGATCACTCCGCGACGCCGACCTCCGCGCCGGCGGCCTCACCCACGCCCGCCCCGAGCCAGAGCGGCCGGCCCAGTGACACGGCCTCACAAAGCGACCAGCCCAGTGACACGGCCCCACAAGTCGTCGGTGTTCCCGGTCGCTACCTCGGTACCTGGGAGGGACAGGGCACCGGGCTCGACGGCAGCGTGCCCATGGGTACGTTCCGGGTCACCGTGAAGCAGGCGGAGGCGGGGGAGGAGCTGGGCACGGTCCGCAACACCGATCCGCTCGGGACCATGGTCTGTGTCGACGTCCTCACCCTGAAGGAGGTGACAGACCAGCAGATCGTCGCCAAGTCCGTAGGTGCCGACTCGAATCCGGCCACCTGCGTGAAGAGCGAACACACCGTCACCCTCACCCCCGCCGGCGACGACCTCACGTACAAGTCGGACAGCGATGGTTCCGGCCGCCCGGTGGCCCGGCTGACGAAGGTCAGGTAGCGCATGATCGACCAGCTGCTGATCCTCGTGGCCGCGGTATGGGGCGCGGCGGCGGGGGCGCTGCTGCCGAGGGCCGTGTACCGGTTCGCGGTGCCGGACGAGGAGCCGTGGCGGGAGGCCTGTCCGCAGGGGCATCCGATCGGCGGGCGGGTCCGGGGGTGGGTCGGGCGGACGCAGTGCGAGGCGTGCGCGGGTGGCGCGGGAGTCACGTACGGGCCCCGTGCGCTGCCGCTCGCCACGGTCACCACCCTTCTCTGCGCCGTCCTCGCCGCCGCCACCGGTACCCGCCCAGAGCTCGGCGTCTGGCTGTTGCTGGCGCCCGTCGGGGTGTTGCTGGCGGCCGTCGACCTGCGGGTGCGGCGGCTGCCCAACCCGCTCACGCTGCCGCTCGCGGCCGGCGCGCTCGCGCTGCTGGGCCTGGCCGCGCTGGCGCCCGAGCACGCCGGTGACTGGACGACGGCCCTGCTGGGCTCCCTCGCTCTCGGTGTCGGCTACCTCGTGCTGCACCTCATCAACCCCGGCGGCATGGGCCTCGGCGATGTGAAACTCGCGCTCGGGGCGGGTGCCGTCCTGGGTTGGTACGGCTGGCCGACGGTGATGCTGGGCACGTTCGCCGGCTTCCTGCTGGGGGCGTTGTACGGCGGTGTCCTGGTCCTGGCGCGGCGCGCGGACCGCAAGACGGCGATCCCGTTCGGGCCGTTCCTGATCGTGGGGGCGTTCCTGGGGCTGCTCATCGGCGCGTACACGGCCTGAAGTGCTGGCGGGAAAGCGGCTGACGTAGGCTGGTTCGGTCCGCCCACCCGTCTCCCACCACCACCCTTGCCCGAGCGCTTCGCGCGCCCCCCTTATCAACCCTTGACGAAAGGGACGCCCCCGGTGACCGAGAAGGCCGACCTCCAGTCTGTGCTCGACCGTGCCGCGGACGGCGGGCGGATCACACCAGAGGAGGCGCTCGACCTCTATCGCGACGCGCCCCTGCACGCGCTGGGCGCCGCCGCCGACGCCGTACGCCGCCGTCGGTACGCCGGCACCGAGCACATCGCGACGTACATCATCGAGCGCAACATCAACTACACGAACGTGTGTGTCACGGCGTGCAAGTTCTGCGCCTTCTACGCGGCGCCGAAGGACACGGCCAAGGGCTGGACCCGCGACCTCGACGACATCCTGCGCCGGTGCGCGGAGACCGTGGAGCTGGGTGGCACCCAGATCATGTTCCAGGGCGGGCACCACCCGGACTACGGCGTGGAGTACTACGAGGAGCACTTCTCCGCCATCAAGAAGGCGTTCCCGCAGCTCGTCATCCACAGCCTGGGGGCGAGCGAGGTCGAGCACATGGCCCGCATCTCGAAGGTGTCGGTCGAGGAGGCGATCCAGCGCATCCACGCGGCCGGTCTCGACTCGTTCGCGGGTGCCGGCGCGGAGCTGCTGCCCGCGCGGCCGCGCAAGGCGATCGCCCCGCTGAAGGAGAGCGGCGAGCGCTGGCTGGAGATCATGGAGGCCGCGCACCGGCTGGGTGTGGAGTCCACCTCCACCATGCTGATGGGCACCGGCGAGACCAACGCCGAGCGCATCGAGCACCTGCGGATGATCCGTGACGTCCAGGACCGCACCGGTGGCTTCCGGGCGTTCATCCCGTACACCTACCAGCCCGAGAACAACCACCTGAAGGGCCGCACCCAGGCCACCCTCTTCGAGTACCTGCGGATGATTGCCATCGCGCGGCTGTTCATGGACAACATCGCGCACATCCAGGGCTCCTGGCTGACCACGGGCAAGGAGATCGGCCAGCTGTCGCTGCACTACGGCGCGGACGACCTCGGCTCGATCATGCTGGAGGAGAACGTCGTCTCCTCCGCCGGCGCCAAGCACCGCTCCAACCGCCTGGAGATCATCGACCTGATCCGCAAGGCGGGGCGCGTCCCGGCCCAGCGGACCACGACGTACGAGCACATCGTCGTCCACGACGATCCGGCGAACGACCCGGTCGACGAGCGGGTCATGTCCCACATCTCGTCCACCGCGATCGACGGCGGGACCGCCCACCCCGAGCTGAAGCTGCTCGCCTCCAACTGACCCGTACGTGCTGACCATTCACGCCGACTCCAGGGGCCGGGCACTCGTCGTCGAGGGCGCGTGGATCGCCGCGGCCGGCCCGCTGGACGAGCTCCTCGCCGACCGTCCGCGGGCCCGGGTGCGCCAGTGGCCCGGCATCCTCACGCCGGGACTCATCAACCTCTACGGCACCGAGCTGCTGGAGGAGGCGTACCACCCCGATCCGCGCGAGGCCGACGAGCTCGGCACCGAGCCGCTGTTCGGGGACGCCCTCGCGATGCTGACCATGGACGACGCCCGCTGGGGCGCGAGCGCCCGGCGCGGGGTGCAGCGCATGCTGGCGCACGGAACGGTCACCGCGGCCTGCGAGGAGATGCGCAACCGCGCGGTGCGGGACGCCGTGCGCCGGACGGGAATCGGCGTCATGGGCCGGATCGGACGGCCCGCCGGGGTGCCCTCGCTCGACCCGTACGCCTGCGATCAGCCGGTGGAGTTCGCCCGGCCCAGGGAGCGGAACTCCGCCGCACGGTTCGCCTTCTTCGACGTACCCGACGAGGCGGCGCTCGCCGAACGGGGGGCCGCGGGGACGTGCGTGGCGACCATCGTGGAGGGGCGGATCGTCTACCGGCGGCGGTGAGGCCTACCCTGTGAACGCCTGCGCGAAGGCCCCCGAACTCTGTTTCACCCCGCTGCAGTTGGTGGCCGCGTCGTCCTGATCGGCGTCCTCGGCCTCACACTGCTGGTCGCGGAACGTGGACCACATGGACACCCACGCGACCTCCTTCTCCTCGGCGAACGTCCGTACCTGCGCCGCGTCCGCGAGGGTGAACGTCTCGTTGGCCACGTCCTGGACACCGATCATCGAGGTGAGCGCCATGCCCCGCCAGGCACCCGCGTCGGACAGGCCGAAGACCTTCTTGAGCTGGGCCTGGGTGGCCGTGGCCGAGGTGACGGCGTAGTCGCCCATGTCGTCGTCGTAGGACTCGCCGTAGTTCATCGTCATGATGTTGACCGTGGAGACCTGCACGTCGTGCTCGTTGGCGGACTCCAGCAGGGCCAGGCTGTCGGCGTCGAGCCCGGACGGCATCACCGGCAGGGTGAAGGAGACCTCCAGGTCGGGGCGTTCCTTCTGGAGCGCGGCGATCGCCTCGGAGCGCAGGTCGACCGAGTCGGAGTCGGTCAGCTCGTCGCCCTCGATGTCGAAGTCGGCCTGGGTGGAGCCGGCCGCGTCCAGGGCGGCGCCGTACGCCGCCGCGAGCTTCGAGGCGCTGTCGCAGGTCGCCGCGAGTTCCTTGCCGGAGGCTCCGCCGAAGGACACACGGACCGTGCCGCCGGTTTTCGTCAGTGCCGAGATCCGGGACTTGACCGTCGAGTCGCCGACGGCGTGCGTGCCGTTCCACTTCGGCGTGCAGCCGCTGCGGCCCGAGATCACGAAGGCCAGGTTGTACGTCGTGGGGGAGCCGGCCGGGTCGTTGTCGGAGGCCTCGGTGGCGCTGACGTACGGGGCGTAGGCGGTGGTGGTGGGGGCAGCAGTGGCGGGCGCGGTGCTTTGCGACGGTGACGCGGGGGTCTGTCTCGACGGTGCTGGATTCGCGTTCGTGCTGCCCTCGGAGCCCGCGGAGCATCCCGCCGAGGCCAAGGCGAACAGACAGGTCAGCCCGGCCATCGGCGTCCGGAAACTCCTCATTGCGCATGCACCCGCTCTCGTCAAAAGGGACATTCAACGCTCTCATGGCGAGGGGCTGTTGCGGACGAGTTCCGGAGATCCCTCAGAAAAGAGACAGGTTAAGTCTTTTCTCGTGGGTCTCTCACAAGGAATCCAGAGTTTGGGCCACATAAAGCGTCCCTGACATCCGGGGAATGCAATCCGAGCCTGCCATCGAAAGCCGCGCAGATGTGCGCGGTCGCCGTCGCAAACGCGGCAACGAGTCAGCCGAAGGACCCGTGTTCGTTGACACCTCCGGACGCCGCTCCAAGCTGCTGCGCCGGATCGGCCTCCTCCTCGGCGTCGCCTGCCTCGGGTACGCGGTCGTCCTCGGCGCGGCCTTCAACGGGCTGGGGCACCTCCCTGACTCCCTCCTCGCTGCTGCCGTTCGGCGGGGGAGGCCCTGGTGGGCAGGGCGCCCGAGTGGTCGGAGCGGCCAGGGGTACGGCGGTTTCCGCCCGGACGGCGGCCAGGGCGAACAGGCCGTCCGCCCCAGCGGCATTCCGTCCGCCCCGCCTTCGGGAGCCCCCACCTCCAGCCCGTCCGCGTCCGCCTCCGCGGCCGCCAACTGACCGGAACGCAGCATGACGACGACTTCCTCCCGCGGCCGCCGCCGCGCGGGTGGTTGATGTTCGCCGTCGGCTGGCTCCTGATCGCGGGCTTCGTGCTGCTCTGCGGCTGGGTCGAGGACGTGGCGGCGCGCAAGAAGCCGAGGCTGCTGCCGTGACGCCGTACCCCCTGCTGCCACAATGGATCCGTGACCCGCGCATCCCTGGACAAGCAGCCGCACGAAGTCGCTTCGATGTTCGACAACGTGGCGGAACGGTACGACCTGACCAACGACGTGCTGTCGCTCGGCCAGGACCGCCGATGGCGCAAGGAGGTCGCCAAGGCGGTCGACGCCCGCCCCGCGCAGAAGGTCCTGGACCTCGCCGCCGGTACGGCGACGTCCTCCCTGCCCTTCGCCCGCACCGGCGCCTACGTCGTCCCCTGCGACTTCTCGATCGGCATGCTCCGGGTCGGCAAGCAGCGGCACTCCTGGCTGCCGTTCACGGCGGGCGACGCGACGCGGTTGCCCTTCAAGGACGACACCTTCGACGCCGTCACCATCTCCTTCGGGCTGCGCAACGTGCAGGACACGGATGCCGCGCTGCGGGAGATGTACCGGGTGACCCGGCCGGGTGGACGGGTCGTGATCTGCGAGTTCTCGCACCCGACCTGGGCGCCCTTCCGGACCGTCTACACCGAGTACCTGATGCGCGCCCTGCCCCCGGTCGCCCGCGCTGTCTCCTCCAACCCGGACGCCTACGTCTACCTGGCCGAGTCCATCCGCGCCTGGCCCGACCAGCCCGCCCTCGCCGAGCGGCTCCGCAAGGCCGGCTGGTCGAGGGTGGCCTGGCGGAACCTGACGGGCGGGGTGGTGGCCCTGCACCGGGGCTTCAAGGTGGACCCCGGCCTCAAGAACGGCTGACGCTCACTTGTCGATCATCTCGTAGGCGTCTCCCCGCTCGTCGAGCTCGCGTCGCATGCCGCCCCCGCTCGGGTTCGGAATGCGCGGCTCGCGCACGCCCCCGCCGCCCTCACCTCCCCCCAGCTCGAACCAGACGGTGACGACGGCACCGCGCGGTATCTCGACGCCGGGCGGCGGGTACTGCCGTACGACGTAGTCGACGACGGTGTGAGGGAAGTCCGGCCGGTCGGGCGCGGCGAGGAGCACTCCGTGTGCCAGCGCCGTCTCGCGCGCGTCCACGGCCATCAGACCGACCAGCTTCGGCACTCGCACTTCGGGTGTTTTGGGTGTTACGTGCACAGATGTCACCCCCAGCGGTACGGGCAGGGTAACCGCCCGAGGGTGTCACCGGGAAGCCTCAAGTGGCTTCCTGTAGCCGTCGACTACTCACCGTATGCGTACTGGATCCCGTACCTCCGCTACAGGGCGAGCCGATAGCAGTGCCCCTGCTGCTTGCGTGGCGTGGTGAAGACCTCGGCGAGCCGCATGCCCAGCCGACGGGTGACGGCGATGGACCGCTCGTTGCGGGCGTCGACCATGGCCACCACGCTCGGCACGCCCGCCGCGCGCACCCGGTCCAGCGTCATCCGCGCGGCGGCGGTGACGTACCCCTTGCCCCAGTGCTCCCGGCCGAGCCGCCAGCCGATCTCGATCTCACCCGTCGGCCCCCACTGACGCTCCCAGGGCTGGGCGCCGGTGAAGCCGATGACCTGCCCGGACTCGTCGAGCACGGTCCACAGGCAGTAGCCGCGCTCGGCGTCGTGCCGGCGCTGGCGGGCGGTCAGCTCCTCGTAGACGAACAGCTCCGCGGCCCTGCCGCCGTGGAACTCCATGACGTCCGGGTGGGCGAAGGCCCGGTGCCAGGCGACCGCGTCCTCGTCGGTGGGGACACGCAGCCGTACTACGGGGAGAGCTCGGTTCACGGGGCAGCCCTTCAGCCGGGTGATCAATTCTGCTGAATAGACTGCCCATGTCCAGTGCCGGTCGGCACGCAGATTTCGAACCTTGGGGAGATCCCGCCGTGACCGAGCCCCTCTCCGAAAACACCGCCGATGTGATCGTCGTCGGCGCGGGGCCAGCCGGCTCCACGACCGCGTACCACCTCGCCCGGGCCGGACTCGACGTCCTCCTGCTGGAGAAGACCGAGTTCCCGCGCGAGAAGGTGTGCGGCGACGGTCTCACCCCGCGCGCGGTCAAGCAACTCGTCGCCATGGGCGTCGACATCTCGGAGGAGGCCGGCTGGCTGCGCAACAAGGGCCTGCGCATCATCGGCGGCGGCGTCCGCCTCCAGCTGGACTGGCCGGATCTCGCCTCTTTCCCCGACTACGGCCTCGTCCGCAAGCGGGACGACTTCGACGAGCAGCTCGCCCGCCAGGCCCAGAAGGCCGGGGCGCGGTTGTACGAGCGCTGCAACGTCGGTGCCCCGATCCGCGACGACCGCACCGGCCGCATCACCGGCGTCCACGCCAAGCTCGGCGAGGACAAGCGCGAAGTCACCTTCCACGCCCCGCTGGTGGTCGCCGCCGACGGCAACTCGACCCGGCTGTCCCTGGCGATGGGCCTGCACCGCCGCGAGGACCGCCCGATGGGCGTCGCCGTCCGCACCTACTTCACCAGCCCGCGGCACGAGGACGACTACCTGGAGTCCTGGCTGGAACTCTGGGACCGCCGGGGCCCGGGCGAGGACCGCCTGCTGCCCGGCTACGGCTGGATCTTCGGCATGGGCGACGGCACGTCGAACGTCGGCCTGGGCGTCCTCAACACCTCGGCCTCCTTCAAGGAACTGGACTGGCGCGAGGTCCTGAAGGCCTGGTGCGCGTCGATGCCGGAGGACTGGGGCTACACCCCCGACAACATGACGGGGCCGATCCGCGGCGCCGCCCTCCCGATGGCCTTCAACCGCCAACCCCACTACACCAAGGGCCTGCTGCTGGTCGGCGACGCCGGCGGCCTGGTGAACCCCTTCAACGGTGAGGGCATCGCCTACGCCATGGAGTCCGGTCAGATCGCCGCCGAGGTCATCGTCCAGGCCCATGCCCGATCCACCCCGGCCCAGCGCGAGACGGCGCTCCAGCACTACCCGCGCATCCTCAAGGACACCTACGGCGGTTACTACACGCTGGGCCGCGCCTTCGTGAAGCTCATCGGCAACCCGAGGGTCATGAAGATCGCCGCCCAGCGCGGTCTGACCCACCCGATGCTGATGAAGTTCACCCTCAAGCTCCTGGCCAACCTCACCGACCCCACCGGCGGCGATGCCATGGACCGCATCATCAACGGCCTGAGCAAGGTGGCCCCCAAGGCGTGACCCTGGAGGGCGCGGCCCTGGTGGGGGCCGCGCCCGAGGTGTGTCCCCCAGGGGACGACTGAAGGACCGCGGCCCCCGAGCGGCTGCGGTCCTTCACTTCGTACGGCGTTTGTACGGCGGATGCCGGTGCGGCTCAGAGCACGCGCACCGCGCCCGACGCCGGGTAGCCCGACAGGTCCTGTATGACGACGCCCTTGGAGGGGTTCGCCGCGTCCAGGTACTGGCCGTTACCGATGTACACACCCACGTGGTACGCGGAGCCCTTGCCGCCCCAGTACAGGATGTCGCCGACCTGGATGCTGGACAGGGGGATGTCCGTGCCCTGCATCGACTGGTCCTGCGAGACACGCGGCAGGTCGACGCCGACCTGCCGGAAGGCGGCCTGGACCAGGCTGGAGCAGTCCCACGCGTTGGGGCCGGTGGCGCCCATGACGTAGGCGTCGCCCACCTGAGCCTTCAAGAACGCGATCACCGTCCCGACGCTGCCGCTGGCGGGAGCGGAGACGCCTGTCGAGGTGGACGCGGACGCGGAGGCGGACAGAGTGGTCCGCTCCGACGAACGGGATGCAGCGGCCTCGGCGGCGGCCCTGCGGGCCTCCTCAGCCTTCTTCTTGGCCTCAGCCTTCTTCTTGGCCTCGGCGAGGTCCTTCTTGGCCTCCTTGGCCGCCGCGGAGGCGGCCGCGTCACGCTCGGCCTGCAGCTCGTAGTTCGCGGCGGCCTGCTGCGTGGCGGCCGCGGACTGGGCCACCTGAGCGGCCACGTCGCCCGTCAGGGTGGGCAGTTCGAGTGTCTGCGTCACCGGCTCGGCCGCGTTCGCCGCACCGGACGCCCCGGCCACTGCCAGGGTGCTGAGGACACCACCGGCAACTCCGGCGCGCATCGCGATGGTCGACGCGCTGCGGCGGGGTTTCCGGTGGCTGCGTATGTGAGCGGTGTGGGACATGGGTACAACCGGTATCAGGGGCTCCTCCATACCTTCAAGAAACGTGTGCTGCGCCACATTTGTTCAACGGGAGCCCTGAACACCCGTCGCCAGTTTCTTTATTGACGCCATAACGGGCATTGCGGGCGCAGGTGATCAAGCCTGTGATCATGGGCTTTCGTCGTTACGCCCTAATTGCCCCCCGCTTACCACTTGTTGGGGTCGGTGGCCAAGCCCGGTTCTCAGGGCCCCCTTATGGGTGTGGTGCAGGTCACGGAACGGTTACCGGAATGGAGGCGTCCTGTGCGCGACAGGTGGCCGACTCCGCTCGTGAACGCGTGCACGCGTCCACATCTCGCCGCGCAGCTCCCTCTGAGGTGTGAACGCGTGCCTCTATCAGGGTGTCGCACCCAGCGCCAATTTGCATGCAAGGGAACCCTCTTGATATAGAGACGCCCTTCGCGACCTGCGCCGATGAATGAAAATGTCACCTCTGGTGATCACTCGGACGCTTCTTGTGCGAAGATCGCCGCTCATCCCCCTTCATGATCCTTCGTCAGGTGGTGGAGATCACAAAGCTTGTCCAATACCCCGTGTCGCAGATCACAGAGCGGCGGGCATAGGATGCGAGGCAGTTGGGCTTGTGACCTGCTTCACATGTTCGCGATCTTCGCCGGGGACGAGCGGGGCTCGTGCGACAGGTGGGGCGGAAGTGGGCCCGACGCAACCGCCAGCAGTCAGTGCCGACTGAGAGGAGCGAGGAGCGGTGAACGCGTATGCGCCCATCCTCGTACTGGGAGCCCTCGGGGCAGGCTTTGCGATCTTCTCCGTGGTCATGGCCACGTTGATCGGACCAAAGCGGTACAACCGGGCCAAGCTCGAGGCCTACGAGTGCGGTATCGAGCCGACCCCCACGCCGGCCGGCGGCGGGCGCTTCCCCATTAAGTACTACCTGACGGCGATGCTCTTCATCGTCTTCGACATCGAGATCGTCTTCCTCTACCCGTGGGCCGTCACCTTCGACGCCCTGGGTGTTTTCGGGCTCGTGGAGATGCTGCTCTTCGTGCTCACCGTCTTCGTCGCGTACGCGTACGTATGGCGGCGCGGCGGCCTGGAATGGGACTGAGGGGCCATAGGACATGGGACTCGAAGAAAAGCTGCCGAGCGGCTTCCTGCTGACCACCGTCGAGCAGGCCGCGGGCTGGGTGCGCAAGGCGTCCGTCTTCCCGGCCACGTTCGGCCTCGCCTGCTGCGCCATCGAAATGATGACCACCGGCGCCGGCCGTTACGACCTGGCGCGCTTCGGCATGGAGGTCTTCCGCGGCTCACCGCGCCAGGCGGACCTGATGATCGTCGCGGGCCGGGTCAGCCAGAAGATGGGGCCGGTACTGCGGCAGGTCTACGACCAGATGCCGAACCCCAAGTGGGTGATCTCCATGGGTGTGTGCGCCTCGTCGGGCGGCATGTTCAACAACTACGGGATCGTCCAGGGCGTCGACCACATCGTCCCGGTCGACATCTACCTCCCCGGCTGCCCGCCACGGCCCGAGATGCTCATGGACGCCATCCTCAAGCTCCACCAGAAGATCCAGAGCTCCAAGCTCGGCGTGAACGCCGAGGAAGCGGCCCGCGAGGCTGAGGAGGCGGCACTCAAGGCCCTGCCCACGATCGAGATGAAGGGGCTGCTGCGGTGAGCGACGCGAACGGCACCCACGGTGAGAACGGCGTGAACGGCTCCGCGAACGGGACCAACCCCGAAAGGGACCTCTCTGCCTCCAACCTCCCGGGCCAGCGCGGTCAGGGCGGCGAGGAGATCCGCGTCCAGCGCGGCATGTTCGGCGCCAACAACGGCGGCGACACCTCCGGCTACGGCGGCCTGGTCCGCTCGGTCCGGCTCCCGGGACCGGCGAGCAGGCCCTACGGCGGTTGGTTCGACGAGGTCGCCGACGAACTCGAGGGCGCGCTGGAGGAGCAGGGCCTTCTGCCCGAGAACGCGATCGAGAAGACGGTCGTCGACCGAGGCGAGCTCACCTTCCACGTCGAGCGCGAACACCTGCTCCGCGTCGCCCGCACCCTGCGCGACGACCCGGCCCTGCGCTTCGAGCTCTGCACCGGCGTCAGCGGCGTCCACTACCTGGAGGACAAGGGCCGCGAGCTGCACGCCGTCTACCACCTGCGCTCGATCACCCACAACCGGCTGATCCGCCTCGAGGTCAGCGCCCCCGACAGCGACCCGCACATCCCGTCGCTGGTCTCCGTCTATCCGACCAACGACTGGCACGAGCGCGAGACCTACGACTTCTTCGGGATCGTCTTCGACGGTCACCCGGCCCTGACGCGGATCATCATGCCGGACGACTGGCAGGGCCATCCGCAGCGCAAGGACTACCCCCTCGGCGGCATCCCCGTCGAGTACAAGGGCGCCCAGATCCCGGCTCCGGACCAGCGGAGGTCCTACTCGTGAGCACGCAGTCAGCATCCGCCGCTTCGGCACGTGAGACCACCGAGGGCACCGTCTACACGGTCACCGGTGGCGACTGGGACGAAATCGTCCAGTCCGCGGCCCGCGCCGACGACGAGCGCATCGTCCTCAACATGGGTCCCCAGCACCCCTCGACCCACGGGGTGCTCCGCCTGATCCTGGAGATCGAGGGTGAGACGGTCACCGAGGCCCGCTGCGGCATCGGCTACCTCCACACCGGTATCGAGAAGAACCTCGAGTACCGCACGTGGACGCAGGGCACCACGTTCGTGACGCGCATGGACTACCTGACGTCCTTCTTCAACGAGACCGCCTACTGCCTCGCCGTCGAGAAGCTCCTCGGCATCGAGGACGAGATCACCGAGCGATCCAAGATCATCCGGGTGCTCCTGATGGAGCTGAACCGGATCTCCTCGCACCTGGTGTGCATCGCCACCGGCGGCATGGAACTCGGCGCCACCACGATCATGATCTACGGATTCCGTGATCGTGAAATGATTCTCGACATCTACGAGCTCATCACGGGCCTCAGGATGAACCACGCGTACATCCGCCCCGGCGGACTCGCCCAGGACCTGCCGCCCGGCGCGGTGGACCAGATCCGCGAGTTCGTGAAGAAGATGAAGAAGAACCTCCCGGAGTACGACAAGCTCGCCACCGGGAACCCCATCTTCAAGGCCCGTATGCAGGACGTCGGCTACCTCGACCTGGCCGGCTGCATGGCCCTCGGCGCCACCGGCCCGATCCTGCGCTCCACCGGCCTGCCGCACGACCTGCGCAAGACGCAGCCGTACTGCGACTACGAGACGTACGACTTCGACGTCCCGACCGCCGACAGCTGCGACTCCTACGGCCGCTTCCTGATCCGCCTCGAGGAGATGCGCCAGTCGCTCTCGATCGTCGAGCAGTGCCTGGACAGGCTGCAGCCCGGCCCGGTCATGGTCGCCGACCGGAAGATCGCCTGGCCCGCCCAGCTCGCGCTCGGGCCGGACGGACTCGGCAACTCCCTCGACCACATCAAGAAGATCATGGGCACCTCCATGGAGGCCCTGATCCACCACTTCAAGCTGGTCACCGAGGGCTTCCGCGTCCCGCCGGGACAGGTGTACGTGGCTGTCGAGTCGCCCAAGGGCGAACTCGGGGTGCACGCCGTTTCCGACGGAGGCACCCGCCCCTACCGGGTCCACTTCCGCGACCCGTCCTTCACCAACCTGCAGGCCATGGCGGCGATGTGCGAGGGCGGCCAGGTCGCCGACGTCATCGTCGCCGTCGCGTCCATCGACCCCGTGATGGGAGGCGTCGACCGGTGACCACCTCTTCTTCGGAGCGGGGCGTCAGCCTGGGCATGCCCGAGCTGCCCGCGCCCGCCTACCCGGACGACGTCCGAGCCCGGCTCGAGCGGGACGCGCGCGAGATCATCGCCCGCTACCCCGACTCCCGTTCCGCCCTCCTGCCGTTGCTGCATCTCGTGCAGTCGGAGGAAGGCCACGTCACGCGCACCGGGATGCGGTTCTGCGCGGACGTTCTCGACCTGACCACGGCCGAGGTCACCGCGGTCGCCACCTTCTACACCATGTACCGGCGCAAGCCGAGCGGTGACTACCAGGTGGGTGTCTGCACCAACACGCTGTGCGCGGTGATGGGCGGCGACGCGATCTTCGACGCGCTCCAGGAGCACCTCGGCGTCGGCAACGGCGAGACCACCGACGACGGCAAGGTCACCCTGGAGCACATCGAGTGCAACGCGGCCTGCGACTTCGCGCCGGTCGTGATGGTCAACTGGGAGTTCTTCGACAACCAGACCCCGGGCAGCGCCAAGCGCCTCGTCGACGACCTGCGCGCGGGCCGGCCGGTGGAGCCGACGCGCGGGGCGCCGCTGTGCACCTTCAAGGAGACCGCGCGGATTCTGGCCGGCTTCCCCGACGAGCGGCAAGGGGCCGTCGAGGCGAGCGGCAGTGCGGGACCCGCTTCGCTGGTGGGCCTCCGCCTGGCCAGGGGAGAGGCCGCACCCGCGCGCGTGGTCCATCCGCGGGACGGCGGCCCGCACGACGAGCCGCAGGACAGGGCCGTGCACCAACCGTCGCCGGCCGAGCACCTCAGTTCGCACGACGCGCCGCAGGACACATCGGCCTCCGACCCCGCCCACCCGGCAGGGCCTACCGCCGAGGAGGGGGAGTGATGACCGTGGCAGCCGAGTTGAAGGACACGAGCCCCGAGAAGCTGCTCGCACCCGTGCTGTCTGCCTTCTGGGACGAGGACAAGTCCTGGTCGCTGGACGTCTACCGGAGGCACGAAGGGTACGAGGGACTCCGCAAGGCGCTGGCCATGTCACCGGACGACCTGATCGCGTACGTCAAGGACTCCGGTCTGCGTGGGCGCGGCGGTGCTGGATTCCCGACGGGAATGAAATGGCAGTTCATTCCGCAGGGTGATGGAAAGCCACACTATCTAGTTGTCAACGCCGACGAGTCGGAGCCCGGAACCTGTAAGGACATCCCGCTCCTCTTCGCGAACCCGCATAGCCTCATCGAGGGCATTGTCATCGCGTGTTATGCCATCAGGTCGTCGCATGCCTTCATCTATCTGCGTGGTGAAGTCGTCCCCGTTCTGCGGCGGTTGCACGAGGCCGTGCGCGAGGCCTACGCCGCCGGCTACCTGGGCGAGAACATCCTGGGCAGCGGACTCGACCTCGAACTCACCGTGCACGCGGGTGCGGGCGCTTACATCTGCGGTGAGGAGACCGCACTGCTCGACTCGCTCGAAGGCCGCCGTGGTCAACCGCGGCTGCGTCCCCCCTTTCCTGCTGTCGCGGGCCTCTACGCCTGCCCGACTGTGGTGAATAACGTCGAGTCGATCGCGTCGGTTCCCGCCATCCTGCAAAACGGCAAGGAATGGTTCAGGTCGATGGGCAGCGAGAAGTCTCCGGGCTTCACGCTCTACTCGCTCAGCGGCCATGTCGCCAGCCCCGGTCAGTACGAGGCCCCGCTCGGCATCACCCTCCGTCAGCTCCTCGAGATGAGCGGCGGCATGCGGCCGGGCCACCGCCTCAAGTTCTGGACGCCGGGCGGCTCCTCGACACCGATGTTCACCGACGAGCACCTCGACGTCCCTCTTGATTACGAAGGAGTGGGTGCCGCGGGTTCCATGCTCGGCACGAAAGCCCTTCAGTGCTTCGACGAGACGACCTGTGTCGTACGCGCCGTCACCCGCTGGACCGAGTTCTACGCCCACGAGTCCTGCGGCAAGTGCACGCCGTGCCGCGAAGGCACGTACTGGCTCGTGCAGTTGCTGCGTGACATCGAGGCCGGCAAGGGCGTGATGTCCGACCTCGACAAGCTCAACGACATCGCCGACAACATCAACGGCAAGTCCTTCTGTGCCCTCGGCGACGGTGCCGCCTCGCCGATCTTCTCCTCGCTGAAGTACTTCCGCGACGAGTACGAGCAGCACATCACGGGCCGCGGCTGCCCCTTCGACCCGGCCAAGTCGACGGCCTGGGCCGACCGCACGGAGGTGAACGCATGACTGTGACCACCAACGCTCCCGCAGGTGGGGGAGAGGCGGCGGTCCCGCCGGAAGATCTCGTGACGCTGACGATCGACGGCGCGGAGATCAGCGTGCCCAAGGGCACTCTGGTCATCCGGGCCGCCGAGGAGCTCGGCATCGAGATCCCCCGCTTCTGCGACCACCCCCTCCTCGCCCCGGCCGGCGCCTGCCGCCAGTGCATCGTCGAGGTCGAGGGCCAGCGCAAGCCCATGGCGTCCTGCACGATCACGTGCACGGACGGGATGGTGGTGAAGACCCACCTCACCTCGCCGGTCGCCGAGAAGGCCCAGCACGGTGTGATGGAGCTGCTCCTCATCAATCACCCGCTGGACTGCCCGGTCTGCGACAAGGGCGGCGAGTGCCCGCTGCAGAACCAGGCGATGTCGCACGGCAACGCCGAGTCCCGCTTCGAGGGCAGGAAGCGGACGTACGAGAAGCCCGTCCCCATCTCCACGCAGGTGCTGCTCGACCGTGAGCGGTGCGTGCTGTGCGCCCGCTGCACCCGCTTCTCCAACCAGATCGCGGGCGACCCGATGATCGAGCTGATCGAGCGGGGCGCGCTCCAGCAGGTCGGCATCGGCGAGGGCGACCCGTTCGAGTCGTACTTCTCCGGCAACACCATCCAGATCTGCCCGGTCGGCGCGCTCACCTCGGCGGCGTACCGCTTCCGCTCCCGCCCGTTCGACCTGGTGTCCTCCCCGAGCGTCTGCGAACACTGCTCAGGCGGCTGCGCCACGCGCACCGACCACCGGCGCGGCAAGGTCATGCGGCGGCTCGCCGCCGACGACCCCGAGGTCAACGAGGAGTGGATCTGCGACAAGGGGCGCTTCGCGTTCCGGTACGCGCAGCAGCGCGACCGGCTCCAGACGCCCCTCGTGCGCAACGCCGAGGGTGAGCTCGTGCCGGCGTCCTGGCCGGAGGCGCTGCAGATCGCGGCCCAGGGCCTGCTGGCGTCGCGGGGCCGGACCGGTGTCCTCACCGGCGGTCGCCTCACCATCGAGGACGCCTACGCATACAGCAAGTTCGCGCGCGTGGCGCTCGACACCAACGACATCGACTTCCGCGCGCGCGTGCACAGCGGCGAGGAGACCGACTTCCTGGCGGCGAGTGTCGCCGGCCGCGGACGGGACCTCGACGGTACGGGCGTCACATACACCGCGCTGGAGAAGGCGCCCGCCGTCCTGCTGGTCGGTTTCGAGTCGGAGGAGGAGGCGCCCGGCGTCTTCCTGCGGCTGCGCAAGGCATGGCGGGGGCACGGGCAGAAGGTGTTCTCGCTTGCCACGCACGCCACGCGCGGCCTGGAGAAGGCGGGCGGCATGCTGCTGCCGGCCGCTCCCGGCACCGAGACCGAGTGGCTGGACGCGCTCGCGAGCGGTGTCGGCCTGGAGGAGGCGGGCGGCAAGGCCTCCGAGGCGCTGCGCACCGAAGGCGCGGTGATCGTCGTCGGCGAGCGGCTGGCCGCCGTGGCCGGTGGCCTCACTGCCGCCGTACGGGCCGCGTCCGCGACCGGCGCGAAACTGGTGTGGATCCCGCGCCGCGCGGGCGAGCGGGGCGCGATCGAGGCGGGCGCGCTGCCGTCGCTGCTGCCGGGCGGACGTCCGGCCACCGACCCGCGCGCGCGTGAGGAGGTCGCCGCCCTCTGGGGTCTGGCCGCGCTTCCGCACCGCTACGGCCGTGACACCGGCCAGATCGTCGAGGCCGCGGCGGGGGGTGAGCTTCAAGCACTGCTGGTGGCCGGTGTGGAGGTCGCCGACCTGCCCGACCCGGCACGCGCGCGTGCGGCGCTCGCCGAGGTCGGCTTCCTGGTGTCGCTGGAGCTGCGGCCCAGCGAGGTCACCGAGCTCGCCGACGTCGTACTGCCGGTGGCGGCGGTCGCAGAGAAGTCGGGTGCCTTCCTGAACTGGGAGGGCAGGGTCCGCTTCTTCGAGACCGCGCTCAAGCCCGACCAGATGACGCGCCGCCTGGCACCCTCCGACGCCCGTGTGTTGCAGATGCTGGCCGACGCCATGGACGTACACCTGGGGCTGCCGGACCTGCGTACCGCGCGGGCGGAGCTGGACCGGCTCGGAGCCTGGGACGGACCGCGGGCCACGGAGCCGCTGGAGACGGCCGCACCACTGCCGCGGCCGGCGGCCGGAGAGGCCGTGCTGGCCGGGCACCGGCTGCTGCTCGACCAGGGAGTTCTCCAGCAGGGCGACGAGGCGCTCGCCGGCACCCGGCACGCCGCCCACGCGCGCGTGTCGGCCGCCACGGCCGCCGAGGCGGGGGTGGGGGACGGCGACGCTCTCGTGGTGACCGGACCCACCGGAACGGTCGAACTCCCCGTCAAGATCACCGAGATGCCCGACCGGGTCGTCTGGCTCCCGCTGAACTCCACCGGTGGCGGCGTCGCCTCCGACACCGGGGCACTGCCCGGCAAGCTCGTCCGCATCGGCCCGGCGACGCTCGCCGCCGAGGCCCCCGAGGAGGTGGAGGCATGAGCCCGTACCTCGCGGCTGAAGACCTCTCGATGTTCGGCCACGACCCCTGGTGGCTGGTCGTCATCAAGGCGGTGTTCTGCTTCGCCTTCCTGATGGTGACCGTGCTGTTCTCCATCGTCTGGGAACGCAAGGTCGTCGCCTGGATGCAGCTGCGGATCGGCCCCAACCGGCACGGCCCCTGGGGCATGCTCCAGTCGCTCGCCGACGGCGTGAAGCTGATGCTCAAGGAAGACATCATCGTCAAGCGCGCCGACAAGGTGGTGTACGTCCTCGCGCCGATCGTCGCGGCCATCCCGGCCTTCATGGCGATCGCGGTCATCCCCTTCGGCCCGGCGGGCAACGAGATCTCGATCTTCGGCCAGCGCACCACGATGCAGCTCACCGACCTGCCGATCGCGATGCTCTACATCCTCGCGGTCGCCTCGGTCGGTATCTACGGCATCGTCCTCGCGGGTTGGAGTTCTGGATCCACGTATCCGCTCCTCGGCGGCCTGCGCTCCTGCGCGCAGATGATCTCCTACGAGATCGCCATGGGCGCCGCCTTCGCCTCCGTGTTCCTCTACTCGGGCTCGATGTCGACGTCGGCGATCGTGGAGGCACAGCAGGACCGCTGGTACATCCTCCTGCTGCCGGTCTCCTTCGTGATCTACATCGTCACGATGGTCGGCGAGACCAACCGCGCCCCCTTCGACATGCCGGAGTCCGAGGGCGACCTGGTCGGCGGCTTCAACACCGAGTACTCCTCGATCAAGTTCGCCCTGTTCATGCTCGCCGAGTACGTCAACATGGTGACCGTCTCGGCGGTGTCCGTGACGCTCTTCCTGGGCGGCTGGCGGGCACCCTGGCCGATCAGCGGCTTCTGGGAGGGCGCGAACCACGGCTGGTGGCCGCTGCTCTGGTTCGTCGTCAAGGTGCAGCTGCTGCTGTTCTTCTTCATCTGGCTGCGCGGCACGCTCCCCCGCGTCCGCTACGACCAGCTGATGAAGCTCGGCTGGAAGGTCCTCATTCCGGTCTCCGTGACCTGGCTGATGCTCGTCGCGACCGTGCGGACCCTCAGGAACGAGAACTACGACTTCGCCGACATCGCTCTGTACGTCTGCGGCGGTGTCCTGACGCTGCTGCTGCTCACCTTCGTGGCGGACCTCTTCCGCGACCGCGGGAAGCAGGCGGAGGTCCCCGCGAAGGAGGCCGCCTTCGACCCGATGGGCGGCGGATTCCCCGTGCCGCCGCTGCCGGGACAGGAGCTTCCGCCGGTGCCTCGGCGCCGCTCGCGCCGCGAGCGGGAGTTGATTGTCAGTGGTGGGTCGGATACTGCCAGTGACGGATCTCTGGATGGAAAGGAGGCGTCCGATGGCTGAGGAGCCCAAGGAGACCAAGCCCGGTTTCCAGAACCCCGTGGCCGGCTTCGGCGTGACCTTCAAGGCCATGTTCAAGAAGCGGCTGACCGAGCAGTACCCGGAGCAGCAGAAGACAACGGCTCCGCGGTTCCACGGACGGCACCAGCTCAACCGCCATCCGGACGGCCTGGAGAAGTGCGTCGGCTGCGAGCTGTGCGCCTGGGCCTGCCCCGCCGACGCCATCTATGTCGAGGGCGCCGACAACACCGAAGAGGAGCGCTACTCGCCGGGCGAGCGGTACGGCCGCGTCTACCAGATCAACTACGCCCGCTGCATCCTGTGCGGCCTGTGCATCGAGGCGTGCCCCACGCGCGCGCTCACGATGACGAACGAGTTCGAGCTCGCCGACTCCAGCCGCGCCAACCTGATCTACACCAAGGAGCAGCTGCTCGCCGGTCTGGAAGACGGCATGGTCGACACGCCGCACGCGATCTATCCCGGCACGGACGAGCAGGACTACTACCGGGGCCTGGTGACGGAGGCCGCTCCCGGTACGGAGCGACAGGTCGCCCTCTCCAAGGGAGAGGTCCCGCAGGAAGCCGACTCGACCTTCGGTGAGGACGAGCCGGCGTCGGAGAAGGTGATCGGCCGATGACCGCGCAGCTCGCCGCCTACACCACCTCCACCGGCGAGGCCTTCCAGTTCTGGGTGCTCGGCACGGTCGCCGTGATCGGCGCCCTGTGCACCGTCTTCATGAAGAAGGCCGTGCACAGCGCGCTCTGCCTCGCCGGAACCATGATCGTTCTCGCGGTCTTCTACCTCGCCAACGGCGCCTACTTCCTGGGCATCGTGCAGATCGTCGTCTACACCGGCGCGATCATGATGCTGTTCCTGTTCGTGGTGATGCTCGTCGGCGTCACCGCGGCGGACTCCCTGAAGGAGACCATCAAGGGTCAGCGCTGGCTGGCCCTGCTGTGCGGGCTCGGCTTCGGTGTCCTGCTGATCGGGGGCATCGGCAACGCCTCCCTGAACGAGTTCAACGGCCTCACCGAAGCCAACGCGAACGGCAACGTGCAGGGCCTCGCCGCCCTCATCTTCACCAAGTACATCTTCGCCTTCGAGATCACCGGCGCGCTGCTCATCACAGCCGCCGTCGGCGCCATGGTGCTCACCCACCGTGAGCGCACCGAGCGCGCCAAAACCCAGCGCGAGCTGGCCGAGCAGCGCGTCCGCGAAGGCAAGCACGTACCGCCGCTGCCGGCGCCCGGTGTGTACGCCCGGCACAACGCCGTGGACATCGCGGGCCTGCTGCCCGACGGCACCCCGTCCGACCTCACGGTCAGCAAGACGCTGCGCGAGCGCGGTCAGATCCGTGACGTGTCCACTGAGGCGCTCAACGACCTCAAGGCCCTGGAACAGCGCGCCGAGGAGCGCCTGCAGCGGGCCGCGATCGAGCCGCCGAACTTCAAGCGGGCCGAGGAGGCGTCGAAGTGAACCCCGTCAACTACCTCTATCTCGCCGCCCTGTTGTTCACGATCGGCGCCACCGGGGTGCTGATCAGGCGCAACGCGATCGTCGTCTTCATGTGCATCGAGCTGATGCTCAACGCCTGCAACCTCGCGTTCGTCGCCTTCTCCCGGATGCACGGCAACCTCGACGGCCAGATCATCGCCTTCTTCACGATGGTCGTCGCCGCCGCGGAGGTCGTGGTGGGACTCGCGATCATCGTGTCGCTGTTCCGCTCCCGCCACTCGGCCTCGGTCGACGACGCCAGCCTGATGAAGCTGTAAGGGGTCGGAAGAATCGTGGAGAACCTGATTGCGCTGCTGATCGCGGCGCCCCTGCTCGGAGCGGCCGTCCTGCTGGTCGGCGGCCGCCGGCTCGACGCCGTAGGCCACTGGATCGGCACCGCCCTCTCGGCCGCCTCCTTCGTGCTCGGCCTCGTCCTCTTCGCCGATCTGCTCGGCAAGAACGCCGAACACCGGACGCTGACGCAGCACCTCTACACCTGGATCCCGGTCGAGGGCTTCCAGGCGGACGTCGCCTTCCGCCTCGACCAGCTGTCGATGACGTTCGTGCTGCTGATCACGGGCGTCGGCTCGCTGATCCACCTGTACTCGGTCGGGTACATGGAGCACGACGAGCGGCGCCGCCGCTTCTTCGGCTACCTGAACCTGTTCCTCGCGGCGATGCTGCTGCTCGTCCTCGCCGACAACTACCTGCTGCTGTACGTCGGCTGGGAGGGCGTCGGTCTCGCCTCCTACCTGCTGATCGGCTTCTGGCAGCACAAGCCCAGCGCGGCCACCGCGGCGAAGAAGGCCTTCCTGGTCAACCGGGTCGGCGACATGGGCCTGTCCATCGCGATCATGCTGATGTTCACGACCTTCGGGACCTTCGCCTTTGGTCCGGTGCTCGGCACCCAGGAAGAGCCGGGTCTCGTCGGCGATGCCGGTGAGGGCACGCTCACCGGCATCGCCCTGATGCTGCTGCTCGCCGCCTGCGGCAAGTCCGCCCAGGTCCCGCTGCAGTCCTGGCTCGGGGACGCGATGGAGGGCCCGACCCCGGTCTCGGCCCTCATCCACGCCGCCACCATGGTGACCGCCGGCGTGTACCTGATCGTCCGCTCGGCAGCGATCTTCAACGCAGCCCCGGACGCACAGCTCGTGGTGACCGTCGTCGGCGCCGTCACGCTCCTCTTCGGTGCGATCGTCGGTTGCGCGAAGGACGACATCAAGAAGGCGCTGGCCGGCTCGACCATGTCGCAGATCGGCTACATGGTCCTCGCGGCCGGCCTCGGCCCCATCGGTTACATCTTCGCGATCATGCACCTGGTGACCCACGGCTTCTTCAAGGCCGGCCTGTTCCTCGGCGCCGGCTCGGTCATGCACGGCATGAACGACGAGGTCGACATGCGCAGGTACGGCGGCCTGCGCAAGTACATGCCGATCACCTTCATCACCTTCGGCCTCGGCTACCTCGCCATCATCGGCTTCCCGGGCCTGTCCGGCTTCTTCTCCAAGGACAAGATCATCGAGGCGGCGTTCGCCAAGGGCGGCACCGAGGGCTGGATCCTCGGCGGCTGCGCCTTGCTCGGCGCGGCCATCACGGCGTACTACATGACGCGCGTGATGCTGATGACGTTCTTCGGAGAAGAACGTTGGCGCCACGCCCCGACGCCGTCCCCGGCCGAGCCCAGCGTCGAACCGGCCGCGGAGACCCGGGGCGAGTACACCCCCCCGCACCCGCACGAGTCGCCCAAGGTCATGACGATCCCCATGATCGTGCTGGCCGTCGGGTCGGTCTTCGCCGGAGCGTTCTTCAGCATCGGTGACCGTTTCGTGCACTGGCTGGAGCCCATCACCGGACACTCCCACGGCGACTCGCCGGTCAGCGCTCTCACCGTCACCCTCTCCACGATGGTGGTCCTGGTGATCGGCGTCGCGATCGCCTACAGCCAGTACGGCCGCCGCCCGGTCCCGGCCGTCGCCCCGCGCGGGTCGCTGCTCACCCGGGCCGCCCGACGCGACCTGCTCCAGGACGACTTCAACCACGTCGTCCTCGTCCGCGGCGGCGAGCACCTCACGCGGTCGCTGGTGTACGTCGACCACACCTTGGTCGACGGGGTCGTCAACGGCTCGGCGGCCTCCGTCGGTGGCCTCTCCGGACGGCTGCGCAAACTGCAGAACGGATTCGCGCGCTCCTACGCGGTCTCGATGTTCGGCGGTGCGGCGGTCCTCATCGCCGTGACCCTGCTGATGAGGGCGGTCTGATACCGATGTCCTTTCCCCTTCTGACAGCGACGGCGGCGCTCCCGGCCATCGGGGCCATCGCCACAGCCGCCGTACCGGCCCCCCGGCGCAACGCCGCCAAACTGCTGGCGCTGCTCGTCTCGCTCGCCACACTCGCACTGGCGATCACCATCCTGGTCCGCTTCGACCCCGACGGCGACCGCTACCAGCTCACCGAATCGCATGCCTGGATCAAGGACTTCGGGGTCCGGTACGAGCTGGGTGTGGACGGCATCGCGGTGGCGCTCATCGCGCTGACCGCCCTCCTGATCCCGTTCATCATCCTGGCGGGCTGGCACGACGCCGACCCGCTGGAGACCGGAAGCCGCCGCTGGCGGCCGACGCAGGGCTTCTTCGCCCTGATCCTGGCCGTCGAGGCGATGGTGATCCTCTCCTTCGAGGCCACCGACGTCTTCCTCTTCTACATCTTCTTCGAAGCCATGCTGATCCCGATGTACTTCCTCATCGGCGGCTTCGGGGACCGTGCCCACGAGCACGGAGAGAAGGCGGCTTCCACGCAACGGTCGTACGCGGCCGTGAAGTTCCTGCTGTACAACCTGGTCGGCGGGCTGATCATGCTGGCCGCGGTGATCGGGCTGTACGTGGTCGCTGGGAACTTCTCCCTCCAGGAGATCGCCGAGGCGCGGGCCAACGGCACGCTCGACATGGCGACCAACACCGAACGCTGGCTGTTCCTGGGCTTCTTCTTCGCGTTCGCGGTGAAGGCACCGCTGTGGCCGCTGCACACCTGGCTGCCCAACGCCATGCAGGAGTGCACCGCTCCGGTGGCCGTGCTCATCACGGCGGTCGTCGACAAGGTGGGCACCTTCGCCATGCTCCGCTACTGCCTCCAGCTCTTCCCGGAGGCGTCGAAGTGGGCGACGCCCGTCATCCTCGTACTGGCGCTGATCAGCATCATCTACGGGGCCCTGGTCGCCGTCGGCCAGCGGGACATCAAGCGGCTGGTGGCGTACGCGTCGGTCTCGCACTTCGGCTTCATCATCATGGGCATCTTCGCGATGACCAGCCAGGGCCAGTCCGGCGCCACGCTGTACATGGTCAACCACGGGATCTCGACGGCGGCGCTGATGCTGGTCGCCGGCTTCCTGATCTCTCGGCGCGGCTCGCGGCTCATCGCCGACTACGGCGGTGTGCAGAAGGTCGCCCCGGTGCTCGCCGGCACCTTCCTGATCGGCGGCCTGGCGACCCTGTCACTGCCGGGACTCGCGCCGTTCGTGAGCGAGTTCCTGGTCCTGGTCGGCACGTTCGCCAGGTACCCGGCGATCGGCATCATCGCCACCTTCGGCATCGTGCTCGCCGCGCTCTACACCCTCGTCCTCTACCAGAGGACGATGACGGGCCCGGTGAAACCGGAGGTCGCCGCGATGCCCGACCTGAGGGCGCGTGAACTGCTGGTCGTCGCCCCGCTGGTCGTGCTGCTGATCTTCCTGGGCGTCTACCCGAAGCCCGTCACGGACATCGTCAACCCGGCGGTCAAACAGACTCTGTCCGACGTACAGAAGAAGGACCCCCAGCCCGAGGTGGAGGCGGCCAAGTGAGCGCAGTAGCCGTCCACAGCCTGTGGACAACCGCGGCCGACCCGATCTCGAAGATCGAGGCGCCGAAGATCGAATACGGGCAGCTGTCGCCCACCCTGATCGTCGTGGGCGCGGCGATCGTCGGGGTGCTGGTCGAGGCGTTCGTCCCGCGCAAGTCCCGCTACTACGTCCAGATGTTCGTGTCCGTCGTCGCCCTCGTCGCCGCGTTCGCCGCGGTCGTCGCGCTCGCGGCCGACGGGTACGGCACGACGAAGGCCCGCATCGCCGCGATGGGCGCCATCGCGGTCGACGGGCCGGCTCTCTTCCTGCAGGGCACGATCCTGCTGGCCGCCCTGGTCGGCCTGTTCACCTTCGCCGAGCGGCGGCTCGACCCGGAGACGCACGGCAACCGCGTCGACTCCTTCGCCGCGCAGGCCGCGTCGGTGCCGGGCAGCGACAGCGAGAAGGCCGCGGTGAAGGCCGGGTTCACCACGACCGAGGTCTTTCCGCTGCTGCTGTTCGCGGTCGCCGGCATGCTGATCTTCCCGTCGGCCAACGATCTGCTGACGCTCTTCGTAGCCCTGGAAGTCTTCTCGTTGCCGCTGTACCTGCTGTGCGCGCTGGCCCGCCGCAAGCGGCTGATGTCGCAGGAGGCCGCGGTCAAGTACTTCCTGCTCGGCGCGTTCGCCTCCGCGTTCACCCTGTTCGGCATCGCCCTGCTGTACGGGTACGCGGGCTCCGTGTCGTACGCGAGGATCGCGCAGGTCGTCGACGGCACGGCGAAGGACATCGACCCGGCGCTCGCGGGCACCATGGGCAACGACGCGCTGCTGCTCGTCGGCGCCGCGATGCTCGTGATGGGCCTGCTGTTCAAGGTGGGCGCGGTGCCGTTCCACATGTGGACCCCCGACGTGTACCAGGGCGCGCCGACGCCGGTGACCGGCTTCATGGCGGCGGCGACGAAGGTGGCCGCGTTCGGTGCCCTGCTGCGGGTGCTGTACGTGGTGCTGCCGGGCCTGCGCTGGGACTGGCGGCCCGTCATGTGGGGCGTCGCGATCGTCACCATGCTGGGTGGTGCGATCGTCGCGATCACGCAGACCGACATCAAGCGGCTGCTGGCGTACTCGTCGATCGCGCACGCGGGATTCATCCTCGCGGGTGTCATCGCGACCACGCCCGACGGCGTGTCCTCGGTGCTGTTCTACCTGGCGGCGTACTCGTTCGTGACGATCGGCGCGTTCGCCGTGGTGACCCTGGTGCGTGACGCCGGAGGTGAGGCGACCCACCTGTCGAAGTGGGCGGGGCTCGGCCGGCGTTCGCCGCTGGTCGCGGCCGTGTTCGCGGTGTTCCTGCTGGCCTTCGCGGGCATTCCGCTCACCTCCGGCTTCGCTGGGAAGTTCGCCGTGTTCAAGGCGGCGGCGGAGGGCGGTGCGGGCCCGCTGGTCGTGGTCGGTGTGATCTCGTCGGCGATCGCGGCGTTCTTCTACATCCGCGTGATCGTGCTGATGTTCTTCAGCGAGCCGCGGCCCGAGGGCCCGACGGTCGCCGTGCCCTCGCCGCTGACGATGACGGCGATCGGCGTGGGCGTCGCGGTGACACTGGTGCTGGGTGTGGCGCCGCAGTACTTCCTGGACCTGGCGAGTCAGGCAGGGGTGTTCGTGCGCTGACCCGCGCGCGACGCGGGCGTGGGCCCCGGTTCCCTCGTGGGAGCCGGGGCTTTCGCGTGTTGACGTAGTGGTAGCCGAGGCCGCGCCGGGTCGGATCGGCGAAGCTGGTTCCGAGCGGGCGTATCCACCCTCGGTGGCGAACGGCTCGTGGGTGGAGTTCCCGGTCGCCAGGTGACGGGGCCCATTGGGCTGAGCACCGTGTGTCACGAGGAGAGCC
The DNA here is from genome assembly GCF_056436655.1 of Streptomyces sp. NPDC043427. NCBI lineage: Bacteria > Bacillati > Actinomycetota > Actinomycetes > Kitasatosporales > Streptomycetaceae > Streptomyces > Streptomyces sp. NPDC043427. The sequence continues at coordinate 100,558 of NZ_JBWKCC010000032.1, forward strand.
TGTGGATAACTCGAGGGGCTGTCGGTGCGGACCCCTATCGTGGAGGCAGTGGTCGAGGGACGACGTGCGGGGGACAGGACGATGGCCGGGACGGGCGGGATCAGCGAGATGCCAGAGGTGACCGAGAGCGAAGCGCTCGCCACACTGCACCGGGTTTTCGGGTACGAGGCCTTCCGTGGTGAGCAGGGAGCGATCATCGAGCATGTCGTGGCCGGTGGCGACGCCGTCGTCCTCATGCCGACCGGTGGCGGCAAGTCGCTGTGCTACCAGATCCCGGCCCTGGTCAGACCTGGTACGGGCGTGGTCGTCTCCCCGCTCATCGCGCTGATGCAGGACCAAGTGGACGCGCTGCGGGCGCTCGGTGTGCGCGCCGGCTTCATGAACTCCACGCAGGACTTCGACGAGCGGCGGGTGGTGGAGGCCGAGTTCCTGGCGGGCGAGCTGGACCTGCTCTACCTGGCCCCGGAGCGCCTGCGTCTTGAGTCCGCCCAGGACCTCCTGTCGCGCGGCAAGATCTCGGTCTTCGCCATCGACGAGGCGCACTGCGTGTCCCAGTGGGGCCATGACTTCCGCCCCGACTATCTCGCCCTGTCCGTGCTCGGCGAGCGCTGGCCGGACGTGCCGCGGATCGCGCTCACGGCGACGGCCACGCGCGCGACGCACCAGGAGATCACCCAGCGGCTGAACATGCCGACGGCCCGCCACTTCGAGGCGAGCTTCGACCGGCCCAACATCCAGTACCGGATCGTGCCGAAGGCCGACCCCAAGAAACAACTGCTGAGCTTTCTGCGCGAGGAGCACGCGGGTGACGCGGGCATCGTGTACTGCCTCTCACGCAACTCGGTGGAGAAGACGGCCGAGTTCCTGTCCGGCAAGGGCATCGAGGCGGTGCCGTACCACGCGGGCCTGGACGCGGGCACGCGCGCGGCGCACCAGTCCAGGTTCCTGCGCGAGGAGGGCCTGGTTGTCGTCGCGACCATCGCCTTCGGAATGGGCATCGACAAGCCGGACGTCCGTTTCGTGGCCCACCTCGACCTGCCCAAGTCCGTCGAGGGCTACTACCAGGAGACGGGCCGGGCGGGCCGTGACGGACTGCCGTCCACGGCCTGGATGGCGTACGGCCTCAACGACGTCATACAGCAGCGCAAGCTGATCCAGTCCGGGGAGGGCGACGAGGCGTTCCGTCGCCGGGCCGCCTCGCACCTGGACGCGATGCTGGCGCTGTGCGAGACGGCCCAGTGCCGTCGCGGCCAGCTTCTCGCCTACTTCGGCCAGGACCCCGACGCGCCGGCCTGCGGTAACTGCGACACCTGCCTCACCCCGCCGGAGACCTGGGACGGCACGGTCGCGGCCCAGAAGGTGCTGTCGACGGTGGTGCGGCTGCAGCGGGAGCGGGGGCAGAAGTTCGGTGCGGTGCAGATCGTCGACATCCTGCTGGGCAAGCGGACCGGCAAGGTCATCCAGTTCGACCACGACCAGCTGTCAGTTTTCGGCATCGGCCAGGACCTCGCCGAGGGCGAATGGCGCGGCGTCGTCCGGCAGTTGCTCGCGCAGGGACTGCTTGCGGTCGAGGGGGACTACGGCACGCTGGTGCTGACCGAGGACAGCGGGGCGGTGCTGCGGCGGGAGCGGGAGGTGCCGCTGCGCAAGGAGCCGAAGAAGCCGGTGAACCCGCGGTCGTCCGGGTCGTCCGGTGCGTCGGGCTCGTCGGGCTCTGGCCGGGGCAAGGCCAAGGCCGCCGTGGCCGAGCTGCCTGAGGAACTGATCCCCGCCTTCGAGGCCCTGCGCGCCTGGCGCGCCGAGCAGGCCCGCGAGCAGGGCGTCCCGGCGTACGTCATCTTCCACGACGCGACGCTGCGGGAGATCGTCACGGCCTGGCCGACATCGGTGCGAGGGCTCGGCGGCATCAGCGGGGTCGGGGAGAAGAAGCTCGCGACGTACGGGGAGGGCGTCGTGGCGGTGCTGGCCGGCCTGGGCACGGCACCCGGGTCGACTCCGGCTGGCGGAGACGAACCGAGTGCCGCGGCTGACGACGACTGGCCCGAGACGGACGCGGAACCGGAGCCGGAGGACTGGATATGAAGCCGAGGCCTCAGCGCAGGGGCACCGTCACAGGGCCCGTGCCGCGTACGCCCTGACGTCCGCGTCCGAGTCCGTCGTCGCCGTGGCGAGTGCCGCGCGGGCCTCCTCGGCGGAGGTGTGCCGGGTCAGGGCCAGGACCGCCGCCTTGCGCACGTCGGCGTTCGGGTCGGCGAGCGCCTTGGCGAGTGCCGGGACGGCGACATCGGATGCGGCGGCCGACAGAGCGGTGGCCGCACCGGCACGGACCTGCCAGGCAGGGTCCGTCAGAGCGGCCACGGCCCGTTCGGCCAGCGGGGCCGGGCACCCGGCGGAGGCCAACGCCTCGTAGGCGGCGCCGCGTACGAGGGCGTCGGGGTCGTGGGTGAGGGCTGTGAGGGCGGACAGGACGGCGTCGGTGTCGGGCGCCGCTGAAGGGTGAACCGCGGTACCGGCCCTTGCTGAAGCCTGACGTGCGTCACCGTCCTCCACCGAAGCCCCGCCCGATGCGCCGACCCCGGCCGCCAGCGTCCCCAGCGCCTTGGTGAAGGTGACCCGGACTTCGCGGGACGGGTCCGTGGTGGCCGCCTGGGCCAAGGGGGCGACCGCGTCGACCGAGACGAGGGCGCGGACGGCCTCGATGCGGACGGACGGGTCGGAGTCGGTGAGGGCGGTGGTGAAGAGGGAGGCGTCGCCGAGGCGCAGGGCGCGCAGGACGTCCAGGGCCGTGGCGCGGACGACCGGGTCGGCACCGCCGGACACCGCGGCGGCGAGACGGTCGCGCAGAGCGGGCTCGGGCGGCAGCGTCTCGACGAGTTCGCGCAGGGAGGCCGCCGCGGCGGCGCGGACGCCGGCGTCGGTGTCGGCGAGCGCCGCGGCGAGCGCAGGGCCGGTCCCGGGCGGCACGGTCTCCGTCAGGACGGTGACGGCCGTGCGGCGAACGGCCGGCTCGGGGTCGGTCAAGTAGGAGGTGAGGGCGGAGAGGTCGGGCTCCTCCTCGGCGAGGGCGAGGAGAGCGACAAGGCGGGGTGAGGTCGGTACCTCCACGTCGGCCTCGGAGTGAGCGGTTTCCGCGGGCTCCGCCGCCTCCTGACCCGTCGCCAGCGGAGCCACCGGCGCCACCTCACGCGCCCCGGCCGTGGCCACCTGCTCGGGATGGACCTCGCCGAGGTGACGGGAGGCACCGCCGACCGGAGTGAACTCGTCGATCGGAACCAGATACGGAGCCACGGGTCGGGCCGTGAACTCCATCGCACCGGAGGGGGACTTGTGCAGATCGAGGTGGTGGAACCAGGACGTGTCGTCGCGCTGGGGGTGGTCGAGCCGGTCGTGGTAGAGACCCCAGCGGGACTCGGTGCGGGCCAGGGATGCGCGCGCGGCCATCTCCGCGCAGTCGCGGATGAAGGTGACCTCCGCGCACCGCATCAGCTCGTGCGGGGTGCCCGCGCCCATCGCGGCGATGTCGTCGCGCATCCGTTCGAAGGCCTCCAGGGCCAGGGAGAGGCGGGCGCCGGACTTCGGCGGTGCCACGTAGTCGTTCACGAAGCGGCGCAGCTTGTACTCGACCTGGGTCTGCGGGGGCCCGTCCGGATGGCGCAGCGGGCGGTAGATCAGCTCGTGCGCCTCCCGGAGCTGGTCAGAAGGCAACTCCCCGTCGTACGACCCGTACTGGGAGGCGTCCGCGCCCGCCAGGTCCCCGAACACGAACGCGCCGATCATGTAGTTGTGCGGGACGCAGGCGAGGTCGCCGGCGGCGTACAGGCGGGGGACGGTCGTACGGGCGTGGTCGTCGACGCGTACGCCGGAGGCCGAGTGGCCGCCGCACAGGCCGATCTCCGAGATGTGCATCTCGACGTCGTGGGTGCGGTAGTCGTGGCCCCGGCCGGAGTGGAACGTGCCGCGGGTGGGGCGCTCGGTGGAGTGCAGGATCGACTCCAGGGCCGAGACCGACTCCTCCGGCAGATGGCTCAGCTTCAGGTAGACCGGGCCGCGGTCCGAGGCGACCTCCGCCGCGAACTCGGCCATCATCTGGCCCGACCAGTAGTCGGAGTCGACGAAGCGTTCACCGTGCCGGTTGACCTGGTAGCCGCCGAAGGGGTTGGCGACGTAGGCGCAGGCGGGACCGTTGTAGTCCTTGATCAACGGGTTGATCTGGAAGCACTCGATGCCGGTCAGCTCGGCGCCCGCGTGGTACGCCATGGCGTAACCGTCGCCCGCGTTGGTCGGGTTCTCGTAGGTGCCGTACAGGTAGCCGGAGGCGGGCAGGCCCAGGCGGCCGCAGGCGCCGGTCGCGAGGATCACCGCGCCCGCGCGGACGGTCACGAACTGCCCGGTGCGGGTGTTGAAGCCCGCGGCCCCCACCGCCCGCCGGTCCTCGCCCTCGCCCGCCGTCAGCACGCGTACCGGCATCACCCGGTTCTCGATCCGGATCCGCTCCCGCATCTCGCGCCGCCGCAGCTGCCGGTACAGAACCTTCTTGACGTCCTTGCCCTCCGGCATCGGCAGCACGTAGGAGCCGGAGCGGTGGACCTGGCGGACCGCGTACTCGCCGTGCTCGTCCTTCTCGAACTTCACGCCGTACGACTCCAGCCGCTGCACCATGGCGAAGCCACGGGTGGCGGTCTGGCGGACGGTGGACTGGTCGACGATGCCGTCGTTGGCGCGGGTGATCTCGGCGACGTAGTCGTCGGGCTCGGCGCGGCCGGGGATGACCGCGTTGTTGACGCCGTCCATGCCCATGGCGAGCGCGCCGGAGTGACGGACGTGGGCCTTCTCGAGGAGCAGCACGTTCGCGCCGTGCTCGGCGGCGGTGAGGGCCGCCATGGTGCCGGCGGTGCCGCCGCCGATGACGAGGACGTCGCAGGTCAGTTCCTCGGCGTCGGCGAGGGCGGGGATCTGCAGGGGGGTGTCCGGGGTAGCCACCAGGATGCCTTTCACGTGCCGTGTCACGTACCGAAGGAAGTCAGGACGTCGCGCCGCAATGCCACACGCGCGGGGTCGTCGTGCGCTGTGCGCTCCCGCGGGCGCGGTACGTCCCGTACGGCGAGGAGGCCGCCCGCGCCGAGGAGGGCCACGCGGTCGCCCAGGAACAGCGCCTCGTCCACGTCATGGGTGACGAAGACGACGGTCGCGCCGGTGCCGCGCAACACGTCCACCAGCAGGTCCTGCATGCCGGCGCGGGTCTGTGCGTCGAGCGCGCCGAACGGTTCGTCCATGAGGACGGCGCGCGGTTGTCCGGCCAGGGCGCGGGCCAGTTGGGCGCGCTGGCGCTGGCCACCGGAGACGCGGTGCGGCAACTGGCGGGCGTGCTCGGCGAGTCCGACCCGGTCCAGCCACGCCTCGGCCTGGGCGCGTCGCTCGGAGCGTGCCACACCCCGGATGGCCAGCGGGAGTTCCACGTTGGCGCGCAGGGTGCGCCAGGGGAGGAGGGCGTCCTCCTGGAAGATCAGGGCGCGGTCGCCGGAGGGGCCGGGCAGAGGGCTCCCGTCCTGGGTGATCTCCCCGGCCAGCGGGGACAGCAGGCCTGCCAGGGTGCGCAGAAGGGTGGACTTGCCGCAGCCCGAGGGGCCGACGACGGTGAGGATCTCGCCGCGGGCGACGTCCAGATCGACGTCGGCCAGGACGGGAGCGTCCGGGCGGCCCAGGGTGGCGGCGCGGAGCGTTAGGCGGGTGCCGTGCGCGGGAGCCTCCGATGCACTCGCCGCCTTGGCAGGGGTTGTCCGCGTCTCAGACGAGGTGCTCATCGCGTGCCTCCTCGGCCTCGGGTGCGGGGGTGGGGGTGGGCTTCGGCTGAGTGGGCGCGACGGTTCGGGCCCGGGCGCCGGGCACGTACGAGGTGCGGGGCAGCCAGCGGGTCAGCCGGCGGCCCAGGAGTTCCACGGCCGTGGAGGTGAGCCAGCCGAGCACGCCGATGGTGACCATGCCGACGAACACGCCCGGGTAGTTGACGATCGTGTAGTCCTGCCAGGTGCGGTACCCGACGCCGTACTGGCCGGAGATCATCTCGGCGGAGATCACACAGATCCACGAGACGCCGATGCCGACCGACAGACCGCCGAAGATGCCGGGCAGGGCGCCCGGCAGGATCACAGAGCCGAGAATCCGCCACCGGCCGCCGCCCATGGTGCGCACCGCCTCCTCCCACACGGGGGTCAGGGCGCGGACCGCGTGCCGGGTGGAGACCAGCACGGGAAAGAAGGCGGCGGTGAAGGTGATGAAGACGATGCCCTGTTCGTTGGAGGGGAAGAGGAGGATCGCGACGGGGACCAGGGCGATCGCCGGGATGGGACGGACGACTTCCAGGATCGGGCCGAGCAGGTCCTCGGCGAGCCGCGAGCGCGCCACGAGCACACCCGTGGCCACGCCCAGCACGGCGGCGAGCAGGAAGCCGGTGACGATGCGGGTGAGGCTGTCGGTGAGGTCCGTCCAGTAGTCCGGCCCGGACAGACGGTCGGCGAAGGCGCGGGCGACGTCGGTGACCGTGGGGAACTGCGAGAAGCGCAGCCAGAGGTCGACGTCCAGGCTGGTCAACACCTGCCAGAGGCCGAGGGCGGCGGCGAGGGCGGTCGCCCGCAGCGCGTACCGGCCGACCGGCCGCCGGTACAGGGGCGCCCCGGTCATGAGGCACGCCCCAGAGCGTCGTCGTACGTGATGACGCGTGCCCCGCCGTGGCCGGCGACGTATGCCTGGGCGGTCGCCGGGGCGACGAACGGCAGCAGCTGTTCGCCGTCGGCCACCCACACCGCCTTGTCGGCGAACCAGAGGGTGCCGGTGGTGGCGTCGGGGACGTAGGCCGCGCGGATGCCGGCACGGTGCTTGGCGACATAGCCGAGCAGTTCGGCGGGCGTCTTGAAGGTTTGCGTCTGTGCGGCGCCCTTCGGCCACACCTCGCTCGCCGCCGGCAGGGGCGAGGAGGCGAGTTGCTTGGCGTACGACGAGCCGAGGGCCTTCTTGACGTACTGGTCGTCGACGAAGGAATCCACGTCCACGTCGCCGGTCAGCTTGGCCGCCTTCAGGACGGAAACGTCCTCCTTCAGGGCGGAGACGAGCTGCGGCTTGACGGCCGGGTCGAAGGTGGAGATGCCGTGGGCCCCGTTGTAGAGGTAGACGACCTCGGCGGGCAGGCCGGTGGCCTTCGCGACCTTCTCGGCGGCGTCCACGGGATGGTCGTTGAGGTAGTCGGTCGCCTCCGCCTGGGCCTTCAGGAACGCCTCAAGGACGGCTGGGCGCTTCTTCGCGAAGTCCTCGCGGGCGGTGACGCCGTGGAAGGTCGGCAGGTCGAGCTGGGCACCGTCGTAGAGGGCCTGGGCCTTGCCCTGGAAGGCGAGCAGGCCGGGCCAGGCGACGAACTGGGAGAGCGCGTCCACGCTGCCTCCCGCGAGGGCTGAGGCGCCCACCGCGGGCTGCTGGTTGAGCTTCTCGATGCCCTTCTCCGGGTCGATGCCGGCGCGCTGCAGGGCTCGCACAAGGGTGCCGTCGGCGGCGGAGCCGACGCTCGTCGAGACCTTCTTGCCCTTGAGGTCCTTGAGGGAGGTGAGCTTGGAGCCGGGCGCGGTGACGATGGTGTTGAGGCCGCCGCGGAGGTTGTAGCCGGTGACCGAGACCAGGTGGGTGGGGCGGCCGAGCTGCTTGCCCCGGGCCGCGTTGATGAGCAGCGGGAAGTCACCCATCGAGCCGATGTCGATCTTCCCGGCGGTCATCTCGGCGGTGATGGGGGCGCCGGTGGCGTAGTCCTGCCAGGCGACCTTGTAGGTGTGGCCGTCGTGCAGGGCGTTGAGCTGCTTCTCGAAGTAGCCCAGCGAGCGGAGCAGGGTGCCCGCCGTGACGGTGTTGATGGTCTTGGACTGGTAGCCGACGGTCACCGTGACTGTGGAGCCGTCGTCTCCGGCCGCCGCGTTGCCGCCGCAGGCGGTGAGAGGCAGGACCAGGAGGGAGGCAGCGAGGAGTGCTTTGTGCTTCATGGGGTTGGGGCCTCTCACCGGAGCAGATAGGGCATGTTGACCATGACGGCTCCGGTGGGACAGCGGGCCGCGCACGGGCCGCAGTACCAGCACTCGTCGACGTGCATGTACGCCTTGCCGTTGTTCTCGTCGATGGCGAGGGAGTCCAGCGGACACATGTCCACGCAGAGCGTGCAGCCGTCGATGCACTTCGACTCGTCGATGGTCACGGGCACGTCGGCCCGCTGGGGCACCAAGGGCATGGCTGTCTCCAGAGATTTCCTGAGATTTCCCGCGCAGCAGTGAACCGGTGAGGTCGTGCCGAACGATGAAGGGGTGAAGGCGGGACGGAGGTGACGAGCGAAGGGGGTGTCAGCAGGAGCGGTGCAGCAGACCGCTCATCGTGATGCGGTCGCCGCGGAAGCGGATGAACTCCAGGTCGACGGGGCGGCCGTCGGCGAGGTGGGTGAGGCGTTCCAGCATCAGGACCGCCGCACCGCGCGGGGCCTCGAGTACGGCGGCGGAGTTGGCGTCCGCGTTCACCGCCTCCAGGGTGATCTCGGCGTGGCCGAGGGGCCGGCCGGTGATGGATTCCAGGAGGCGGAAGACATCGGTGTTCTCGAGGTCGCAGTCGAGGAGGGCGGTGCCGATGTCGAGGGGGACGTAGGTGAGGTCGAGCGAGAGGGGGAGACCGTTCAGGCGGCGCAGACGTTCGATGTAGAGGACGTCGGCACCGGCCGGGACACGGAGGCGGTCGGCCACCGGTGCGGGTGCGGGGACGGGGCCCATGGTGCGGACCTCGTTGGTGACGTTGCCGTGCTCGCGCAGGGTTTCCGCGAGGCCCATCAGTCGGTCGAGGCCGTGGGGGTACTTCTGGGCCACGACCACCGTGCCGACGCCGGGTTGGCGTTCCACGAGCCCCTCCGCGCGGAGGAGGTCGAGGGCCTGGCGGACGGTGTTGCGGGAGGCGCGGTAGTCGGTGGCGAGGATGGTCTCGTGCGGCAGGGTGCCGGCCGTGAAGCCGCCGGTGAGGATCTGGTGGCGGAGGAGGTCGGCGAGTTGCCGTGCCTGATCGGCGCGCAGCCGACGCCGCGCACGGTGGGCGGCGACGGTGGTCGCGCCCTGGCCGGCGTGGTCTCGGATGCGGTCGGTGGGCGGCATGCCGGAACCATACCGACCCGGTAGGGATAGTGGTGTTGCGGAAGTGTTGCGCCAGTCTTCGAAGCGTCAGGTAACGAGCTGACCTGCTGTTTCTCTGGCCGGGCGGCAAGATCTGCCACCTGCCACCTGCCACCTGCCACCTGCCGCCTGCCGCCCCTCGCGCCCGCCCCACCGCGCCCGCCCCTGCGCGCCGCCGCCGACCGCTCTATCCCAGCGCCGTGAGCCCGGGGGCGAAGGTGATGAGCAGGGGCAGCAACGGCACCAGCGCCGCCACCGTCGTCGTCAGGGCCCGATTCCTGCGGCCCAGGCGTGGGGGCGGTTCGAGGAGGCGGTCGACGCGTTCGCCGAGGAGGCGGTGGCTGGAGGCGCAGGACAGGACGCCGCGGTGCTGGTTCAGCTCGATCAGGGCCAGAGCCGTCGTCAGGTGGCCGCAGCGGCGGGAGGCCGTGTCGTCGGCGGCGAGTTCGACCAGGCGGTGGGTCTGGTCGCAGAAGTGGGCGAAGAGAGGGATACGGGGGAAGCCGGTGGCAAGGGCCGTGGAGAGGTGCAGGAGCCAGTCGTGGTGGGCGCGGGCGTGGCCGCGCTCATGGGTGAGGACCGCGTCGAGCTGGTGTGCGGTGAGGCGGTGCAGGGCGCCGGTGGTGACGATCAGCTGGGGCGGGTGGCCGGGCAGCCACCAGGCGTCGGGGTACTCGTCCTCCAGCACCAGCAACGGACCACGGGCCGGCCCCAGCCCTGCGGGCAGGTCGGGGGCGCGTTCACGCAGGTGGGCGCGGGCCCTGCCGCGGCGTCGGCGGGCCTCGACCAGCTCACGGGCGAGCATGGCGGTGGTCCACGCGGCACCGCAGGCCAGCAGCAGGGTGAGGGCGGCCGCCCAGGGCGGCGTGGTGGACAGGTCGTACGCCTCGGTGACCGCCGCCGGTGCGGGCGCGAAGACATGGGCGCGGACGGTGTGGAAGACGGCGGCCGCGCCCAGCATCAGGGCGGTCAGGCAGCACAGCAGCACGGTAGCGACCAGGCACTGCCACACCCACAGCGCCACCACGGGTTCCCGCTCCGGCCACACCGCCCGGGTCAGCGCACGCGGGACCGGCACGGCGGCCGTCAGAGCGACGACGCTCAGCAGGAGCAGGCAGACGGTCATGCCACGGGCTCCGGATCCTGGTCGGAAGGCGGGAGGAGTGGGGCACTGCGGGGTACGGGGGTGTGGCTCAGGTGCGCGGGGAGCGCGGCTCATCGCATGGTGGGCGGCCTCGTCCAGGGGTGCCCGCCGCCAGTATGACGGTGGGCGCCCGCGGAGTCAGCCCGATGTGCCGAGGCCTGTCCGGCGGATCATGCCGGAGACGCGCGGCTTGGCACGCCCTCCCCCACGCGCGGCTTGGCACGCCCTCCCCCACGCGCGGCTTGGCACGTCCTCCCTCAAGCTCGGCTTCGCTCGCGCCGGAGGGACCCCCACCCGCGTTGTCGTCGGTCGCCGACTCCTCCCGCGCGGCTTCGCTCGCGCGGGAGGAACCCCCATCGCGTCGACGCCCCCCGCCTTGCAGCTGCACGCACCGAGCCCCGCTCACCCGCGCCGATTCGGCGCCGCAGCTCCCCTCCGACCTGATCCGCCGGACAGGCCCGCGGCCGAGGTCACCCCGGCAGGATCCGCCCCGTGACCTCGCCCAGGCCCACGCGGATGCCGCCAGGGCCGGGGGCCCAGGCCGACAGGGTCACCACGTCGTCGTTCTCCAGGAAGGTGCGCTTGCCGTCGGGGAGTTCGAGGGGGTCGCGGCCGTTCCACGTCAGTTCCAGCAGGGAGCCGCGCTCGCGTTCGGTGGGGCCGCTGACCGTGCCCGAGCCGTAGAGGTCGCCGGTGCGCAGGGAGGCGCCGTTGGCGGTCATGTGGGCGAGTTGCTGGGCGGCCGTCCAGTACATGGTGGAGAAGGGGGGCTCGGAGACGACATGGCCGTTGATGGCGACGGAGATCCGCAGGTCGTAGCCGCCGGGCTCCTCCTGCGAGTCGTCCAGGTACGGCAGCAGCGGATGGGTGCGTTCCGGGGGCGCCACCCGTGCCTCCTCCAGCGCGTCGAGCGGGGTGATCCACGCGGACACCGACGTGGCGAAGGACTTGCCGAGGAACGGGCCGAGGGGGACGTACTCCCAGGCCTGGACGTCCCGAGCGGACCAGTCGTTGAGGAGACACAGCCCGAACACGTGCTCACGGAAGGCGGAGAGTCCCACCGGCTTCCCCCGCTCCGAGGGCATCCCGACCACGAAGCCGACCTCGGCCTCGATGTCCAGACGGACCGACGGGCCGAAGACCGGCTGTGGGTCCGAGGGGGCCTTGCGCTGGCCCGACGGCCGGACGACGTCCGTGCCGGAGACGATCACCGTGCCGGAGCGGCCGTGGTAACCGATGGGCAGGTGCTTCCAGTTCGGGGTCAGGGAGTCCCCGGCGTCCGGGCGGAAGATGTGGCCCACGTTCCGGGCGTGGTTCTCGGAGGCGTAGAAGTCGACGTAGTCGGCCACCTCGAAGGGCAGGTGCAAGGTCACCGAGGACAGGGGGTGGAAAAGGGGCTCGATGACGTCCCGGTGTGAGGGCACCGTGACCCACGCCGTCAGTGCGCGCCGTACGTCCGACCAGGCGGTGCGGCCTGCGGCGAGGAGCGGGTTCAGCGAGGGCTGGGCGAGGAGGGAGGCATACGGCGAGCCGAGCGCGCGTGCGGCCGCGCCCGCGTCGAGGACGTGGTCGCCGAGGCGGACGCCGACCCTGCGGCCGGCCGGGTCGGAGCCGGCGGGGGAGGAGGGGGAAGAGGGGGAGAAGACGCCGTAGGGAAGGTTGTGCGGACCGAAGGGGTCGCCCTCGGGGACGTCGAAGGGGGGCATGGGATGGCTGCCTCACTCTCATCCGGGCCATGCGTGCGATGGATCCCACGAGGTCTCCGGAGGGGTTCCGGAGGGATCCCACGTGGTCGCGCCACACGTTACGGCCGAGTTGCCGACCTTGGGCAGTGTCTAAAGAGTTTGCAATGTCCGAATTGGGCTTGTCGGAGGGGGTAATTCCGGCTTAGCGTCCTTTGGGGGACACGGACGGGGTGGGTCCGGTCCGTGGGGACACGTGGGGGGACCCGTGGCCAGTCATGCCGTCAGTGTGCCGTTCGAACCCGATCGGGACGTGCCGGGCCTGATCGTCAAGTTCGGCGACTACCCGCTGCACCACGGCGGCGTCGGTGCCATCCGCAGCCTGGGCCGGCTGGGGATCCCGATGTATGCGATCGCGGAGGACCGTTACACGCCTGCGGCGGTCTCCCGGTATCTGGAGCGCGCGTACGTGTGGCCTACGACGGGCACCGAGGAACCGGACCGTCTGGTGGACGGGCTGCTGCGGATCGGGCGCCGGATCGGGCGGCCGACCGTTCTCGTGCCCACCGACGAGGAGGCCGCCGTCCTCATCGCCGAACACCAGGACGTCCTCGCGCAGTCGTTCCTCTTCCCGCGCGTCGACCCGGCACTGCCGCGCCGCCTCGCCAGCAAGCAGGGGCTGCACGAACTGTGCGTGGAGCACGGCATACCGAGCCCGGGGGCCGCTTTCCCGCAGTCGTACGACGACATCGTCGCCTTCGCGGAGAAGGCCCGCTTCCCGGTAGTGGCGAAGAACCGCGAGGCGTTCGTACGGCGCGAACGGCCCGCGGTGAACGGCACGACCAGGATCGCCACCCGCGCGGGCCTGCTCGCCCTGGCCCGTGGCTGGGGCGAGCGCCCCGGGGTGATCCTCCAGGAGTACCTGCCCCGGCAGGACGCCGAGGACTGGATCGTGCACGCCTACTTCGACCGGGACTCGACGCCGCTCACGATGTTCACCGGCGTGAAGGTCCGCTCCTGGCCGCCGCACGCGGGCATGACGGCGAACGCGTACGTCGTCGACAACCCGGAACTCGCGGACCTCGCCGCGCGTTTCATCAAACAGATCGGCTTCACCGGGATCATCGACCTGGACCTGCGCTTCGACCGCCGCGACGGGCGGTACAAGCTCCTCGACTTCAACCCGCGCATGGGCGCCCAGTTCCGGCTCTTCGAGAACGAGTCGGGGGTGGACGTGGTCCGCGCCATGCATCTGGATCTGACCGGGCGCACCGTTCCGGAGGGGGAACAGCGAGCCGGCCACCGGTACATCGTGGAGAACATCGACCTGCCCGCCCTCCTCGCCTACCGCCGCGGCGGCTACACGACGCCGCACGCGCCCCGGCGGGCGAGCGGGACGGAGCTGGCCTGGCTGGCGGGTGACGACCTGCGGCCGTTCTTCACGATGCTCGCGCGCTTCGTGCGGCCGGGCGCGAAGCATCTCTATCAGCTGTGGCGGACCAACCGCCGCGGCAGCGGCAATTCCACGAAGTAGGCAAGACGTCCTGGGGAGGGACTTCGTGATCCAACCGGTAGCAGTCATCGGCGCCGGGCCCTTCGGCCTGTCGACCGCGGCCCATCTACGCGCTCGCGGCCTGCCCGTCCGTGTCTTCGGCGACCCCATGGTGAGCTGGCGCGACCACATGCCCGCAGGCATGCTCCTGAAGTCGACCCCGGTGGCCTCCAGCATCGACGCCCCGCAGCACGGCCACACCCTGGTCGACTACTGCGACGCGGCGGGGATACGGCGGCTGGTGACGGACGAGGACATCGTTCCCGTCGAGACCTTCATCGACTACGGGGAGTGGTTCCAGCAGAAGCTGGTGCCCGAACTGGAGCGGGTGCGGGTGGTGTCGGTGGACCGCAGCCCGGCCCAAGGCTTCGAACTGAAGCTGGACTCCGGAGAGCTGTTCACCGCCCGGGCCGTCGTCGTCGCCACCGGCCTGTCCGGGCTGGCCCACCTGCCGCCGGAGCTGGCCACGGCCGCGGCCGACGGACCCGCCCCCGCGGGCCCGGTCTCCCACAGCTCCCAGCACCACGACCTCACCCGCTTCTCCGGCCGGGAGCTGATCGTCGTCGGCGCGGGCCAGTCCGCGCTGGAGACCGCGGTACTGGCGGCGGAGGCGGGCGCGCGGGTCCGCGTGGTCTCGCGCGGACGCGGGCGGGTCGCCTTCGGCGCGCCCCCGTGGCACCAGCCCAGGCTGCGCCCCGAGTCGCCCTTCGGACGCGCCTGGTCGCTGTGGGCGCTGACCTACTACCCGCACCCCTATCGCCACCTGCCGGCCCAGGCCCGCCACTACCTGGTCCGCCGTGTCCTCGGGCCGCTCGGCGCCTGGTGGCTGCGCGACCGGTTCGAGGGCAAGGTGCGGGTCAGCGAGGTGGACCGGGTCGTGCGGGCGGACGCGACGCAGGACGGTACGACGCTGACGGTCACCACGCACGGCGGCCGCACGCAGCGGCTGTCGGCCGACCACGTCGTCGCGGCGACCGGCTACCGCGTCGACCTCGCCGCGATGGACTTCCTCGGCCATGAGCTGCGCACCGAACTCGCGGTGAGCCGTGGCACACCCAAGCTGGGCGCGGGATACGTGTCGTCGGTGCCGGGGCTGTACTTCACGGGGCTGCCGGCCGCGGCGTCGTACGGCCCGGTGATGCGGTTCGTGTGCGGCACGGAGTTCGCCTCACCGAGGCTGGCGCGGCATCTGGCGGCGGCGCACGGCTGAGACGGAGGGACACGAGCACCCCCTGGGGGTGAAAAGCCGATCGCCGCATGGGAGTTGAAAGTGGCGGCTGGGCGGCGATGGGCGCTGTCGCCGTCCGGTTCGCGCTGAGTGGAGGGGGGTGTCCTGTCCGTATTCTCTGATCATGGCCGCACCCACCGCATCTGACGAGCGCACCGCGTACTCACTCATCGCCACCGACCTGGACGGAACGCTGCTGCGCGGCGACGACACCGTCTCCGACCGGTCCTTCGCCGCGCTCGCGCGGGTGGCACGGGCGGGTGCCCAGCACCTCGTCGTCACGGGACGGCCGGCGCCCCGGGTGCGCCCGCTCCTCGACGACCTCGGCAGCGCGGGGCTCGCGGTGTGCGGGCAGGGCGCACAGGTCTACGACGCCGGCGCGGACCGGCTGTTGTGGTCCGTCACCCTGGACCGGGAGTTGGCGGAGACGGCGCTGGAGAAGGTGGAGGCCGAGGTGGGGCAGGTGTACGCCGCGGTAGACCAGGACGGCGTCGAGGGGCTCACGCTCATCGAGCCCGGGTATCTGATGCCCCACCCGACCCTGCCCGCCGTACGGGTCGGTCGGCGCGCAGACCTGTGGTGCGCGCCGATCAGCAAGGTCCTGCTACGCCATCCCGACCTGTCCGACGACGAACTGGCTGCGACGGCGCGCGGAGTGGTCGGCTCCCTCGCGACGGTCACCATGTCGGGACCGGGGACGGTCGAACTCCAGCCGTGCGGCATCACCAAGGCGACCGGCCTGGCGCTGGCCGCCGAGCACCTGGGTCTGAGCCCGGCGGACACGATCGCCTTCGGGGACATGCCCAACGACATCCCCATGTTCGACTGGGCGGCCCGAGGCGTCGCGATGGCCAACGCACACCCCGAACTCAAGGCCGTAGCAGACGAGATCACCACGTCGAACGAGGACGACGGCATCGCCGTCGTCCTCGAAGGACTGTTCCCCGAAGGCTGAGGGGGGCAGGCCTAGGGCCTCTCGTTTGGATCAGGCCGGATCAGGGAGCGGGGTCCGGCCTGATCCAAACAAAAAAGAACAAGCAGGGAACCAAAAGTTGTTGACCGGAAAGTAGCGTGCCGCCGCGTAGTTGCAGGCGGCCGTGATGTTCGCGATCGGGTCGTAGGGGTCGAACGACGTGCCGGGCACGTGGTAGGCCTGGAACGTCGGGTCGATGACCTGGAGCAGGCCCTTGGACGGGGTTCCGGCGGCCGCGTTGGAGTCCCACAGGTTGATGGCGTTGGGGTTGCCGGAGGACTCACGCATGATGTTGCGGTAAATGCCGTCGTAGGAACCGGGGATGCCCCGTTCGGCCATGATGGCGAGCGACGCTCGGATCCAGCCGTCGAGGGTGTTGGGGTAGCCCGTGACGGCAGCGGTCGTCAGGGTCGGGGTGGCGGCGGAGGCACTGGTCGCGCCGATGAGCGGCAGCGCGAGCACGGCGGCGCCGGTGCCGGCGACGGCGAGAGTGCGAACGAGTCGGGACGTGCGGGTGCGGCGGGGCAGGCCGGCAGCGGGCATGGTGAATTCCTCTCCGGCGCCTGCGAGGTGAGCTGTCGGGTTCGGGCTGGGAGGTGCCCGGCCGGGCCGCCGTACGGCGACACGGCTTCACCCCAAGCCGGTCCGGTGCGATGCCCGGCCCGGCGACTTACCTGGGTCCCCCGCTCCTGCCGTACGCGAGTGAGTTCGTCGATGGGTGGCGGCGGGCGGCGGCAGGATGAGGCGTCCGCCCGACAGGCCGGGAACGTATGCGAGAGCACATGTCGGGAACAAGTGGTGGATTGGCGTCTTGCCCTATTGACCTTGGTCTGAGGCGTATCGGGTGCTTGATCCTTTGCGGTTGCCAAGACTCAACTCGGGGGTGGGCAAAGGGGGGAGCTGACATGCGGCGCAGTGTCCGAATAAACCCGCACGTGACCCAATTCACTGCGCACATCTCCTCAGCTCATTTGCCGCCAAGGGGAATTGAGGATCCAATTGCGGCAAATAGGGCACTACGACTCCATGGCTGGATGACGACCGCGAGGTGGGGCATGAATCACTGCTCGCGGGTAAGTCGATGGATGTCCTGTCGTATCGGAAGATCAAAGACATAACGCCTGATTCCATACCGTCCGGACGGTATGGAATGTGGGAGGGCGGGGGGCATCAGTGATCGAAAGGTGACCGGATACGCTGACTTGAGTGATGGCAGCGACCTATCGACAAACCATGTAAGCGCCGGTAGACACCAGCAGACAGGAGACCCCTCGTGACCGTCGTCGGGCCGTTCGGGCTGAGCGTGCGGGACCAGGCTCTGGAAGCCGATGTCCAGGCCGGAATGGCGGCCGTCGAGGAAGGTTTGCTCGAAGCCACCAAGAGCGAGGTCCCGTTCATTACGGAGGCCGCGCAGCACCTCGTACGAGCGGGCGGGAAGCGTTTTCGGCCACTTCTTGTGATGCTCGCGGCGCAGTTCGGTGACCCGTACGCGCCGGGGATCGTGCCGTCGGCGGTGGTGGTGGAGCTGACCCACCTCGCCACGCTGTACCACGATGACGTGATGGACGAGGCCGAGGTGCGGCGCGGAGTGGACAGCGCGAACACGCGCTGGGGCAACTCCGTCGCGGTCCTCACCGGCGACTTCCTGTTCGCGCGGGCCTCGCACATCCTGGCCGACCTGGGGCCGGAGGCGGTGCGGGTCCAGGCGGAGGCGTTCGAGCGGCTGGTCACGGGCCAGATCCTGGAGACGGCGGGCCCCACGGACGGGCGCGACCCGGTCGAGCACTACCTGGACGTGCTGGGTGGCAAGACCGGCTCGCTCGTCGCGGTGTCGTGCCGCTTCGGGGCGATGATGTCCGGCGCCGACGAGACCGTGGTCGACGTCCTGACGCAGTACGGCGAGCGGCTGGGGGTCGCCTTCCAGCTCGCGGACGACGTGCTGGACATCGCCTCCGACTCCCACGAGTCGGGCAAGACGCCGGGGACGGACCTGCGCGAGGGCATCCCGACCCTTCCGGTGCTGCGGCTGCGCGAGCGGGCGGCCCGGCTCGGGCTGGCCGAGGACATCGCCCTGTGCGAGCTGTTGGACTCCGACCTGACCGACGACGCCCGGCACGCCGAGGCGCTGGCGGCCCTGCGCGCGCACCCCGCGCTGGAGCAGGCGCGGCAGGATGCGATCCGGTACGCCAAGGAGGCCCGGGCCGCGCTGGCACCGCTGAAGGAGTGCGATGCGAAGGTCGCGCTGATGGAGTTGTGCGACGCGGTGGTGCACCGGGCCGGCTAGGCCCCCTGTGCCCCCTGCGTCCCGTGCATCCTTCCCTGTGTCCCCTGTACCCCGTACATCCCGTACATCCCCTACGTCCCAGTACGTCCCCCGGCGCCTCTCGCCCTCTCGGAGCATCTGACGCTATGTGATGTATGTCACATTACCGGGCGGAGGTCGGCCCGTTCGGCGGCGTCACCTCGCACGACCCCTACGGGTCGGGGGGAGGCGCCGCCTCCTCATGTCATACCGCAGGCGTACGCGGAGTTGAGCCCGAGGGTTGACGAATCCCCTTGGTGGATTTGGTCAGATGGACACCACGGAAAACACCACTCCTCACCGATTCGGGTGAGAATGGCTGCTCGGGGTGGAACTCGCACACGCGGGATGGGCAGCCGCCGCCGACGACGGAGGTAAGGCAGACATGGCACCGTACGCATCCGACGACAGCACGACCGCCGGGGAGGGCGACGACCTGCGCGCCGGACGGCGCAAGGCCGCGCGGTACGTCGTCCCGGTCGCGGTCATGGGGGTGGCGGCGGCGACCATCGGGCTCGTCCCGGCGCTCGCCGACTCCGGTGACCCCGACCTGCCGAAGATCAGCGCGCAGCAACTCATAGAGAAAATCGCCAAGTCGGACGTGCAGCAGCTGTCCGGCACCGTGAAGATCAGCACGGACCTGGGGCTGCCCGACCTCGGCGGACTGGAGAGCGGTCTCCTCTCCGGCGCCACGCGGTCGGGCGGGGACGACGGATCGTCCGCGGACCCGTCCGCCAAGCTCACCGAACTGGCCTCCGGCACGCACACCCTGCGTGTCGCCGCCGACGGCCCGGACAAGCAGAAGCTCTCCCTGCTGGAGAACGCCGCCGAGTACAGCCTGATCCACAACGGCAACGACGTCTGGGGCTACGACAGCAAGTCCAACGAGGTCTACCACGGCACGTCCTCGGACGCCGCCGGGAAGGACGGGAAGAGCGACAGGGGTGACAAGGGCGACAAGAACGGCAAGAGCCGGGAAGACGTCCCCGCCACTCCCAAGGACCTCACCGAGGAAGCCCTGAAGTCGGTCGACGACACCACGTCCGTCACCGTCGACGGCACCGTCCAGGTCGCCGGCCGGGACGCCTACAAGCTGCTCATCAAGCCGAAGCAGTCCGGCACCACGGTCGGCGCGATCAGCGTGGCCGTGGACGCGAAGACCGGCCTGCCGCTGAAGTTCACGCTGACCCCGGCGAGCGGCGGCGCGGCCGTGGTCGACGCCGGCTTCACGCAGGTCAGCTTCGCCAAGCCGGCCGCCTCCACCTTCGACTTCACCCCGCCGAAGGGCGCGAAGGTCACCGAGGACGAGAACGCGGGCCACGAGAGCGCCGATCACGGGCAGCGCAGCCCGAAGTCCGAGGAGGACCTCGGCAAGGACCTCGGCAAGGACCTCGACGGTATGAAGAGCATCGGCGAGGGCTGGAACTCCATCGCCACCTTCGACACCGGCGGCGAGGGCGTCCCCTCGGGCGCCCAGGCCGGCGGTGACCTCGGTGGATTCCTCGGCTCTCTCGGCGACCAGGTCAGCGGGAAGTTCGGCAAGGGCACCGTGTTCTCCACCCGCCTGGTCAACGCCCTGATCACCGACGACGGCAAGGTCTACGTCGGCGCGGTCACCAAGGACGCCCTGGTGAAGGCGGCGAACACCGCGAAGTAGACACCGTGCGCCCGGAAGTACGGGCGTACGACGAATCGAGGGAGCACATGGACGAACCGTCCGCCACGGAGCCGGAAGAGGCGGGCGCGCGGGACGGCGTCATCGCCACCCGCGCGCTCACCAAGCGCTACCGCGGCGGACAGCTCGCCGTCGACGGCCTGGACCTGACCGTCCCGGAGGGCAGCGTCTTCGGCTTCCTCGGTCCGAACGGCTCGGGAAAGACGACCACCATCCGCATGCTGATGGGGCTCATCGAACCCACGTCCGGCTCGGCCCGCGTCCTGGGACACCCCGTGCCCCGGGCCACGCGGGCCGTTTTGCCGCACGTCGGCGCGCTCATCGAGGGGCCCGCCCTGTACGGCTTCCTCTCCGGCCGTGACAACCTGCTGCGCTACGACGCCGCCGACCCGGTCGCCGACCCACGCACCCGGCGTACGCGCGTCGCCGCGGCGCTGGACCGGGTGGGCCTGACGGCGGCCGCGGGCAAGAAGGCGAAGGCGTACTCCCTCGGTATGAAGCAGCGGCTGGGGCTCGCCGCCGCCCTTCTCCAGCCCCGCCGGCTGCTCGTCCTCGACGAGCCGACCAACGGCCTCGACCCGCAGGGGATGCGGGAGATCCGTTCCCTGGTGCGGGAGCTGGCCTCCGACGGCACGACCGTCTTCCTCTCCTCCCACCTCCTCGACGAGATCGAGCAGGTGTGCACGCACGCGGCGGTGATGGCCCAGGGCCGGCTCATCACCCAGGGACCGGTGGCCGAGCTGGCGGCGGGCGCGCGGGGCAAGCTGGTCGTGACCACGCCGGACACGGGGGAGGCGGCCCGGGTGTTGAAGGAACAGGGCGTCGGGGATGTCGTGATCGCCGAGGACCGGGTGACCGGCGAGCCTCCGGAGCGCGACCTCGCCGACGTGAACGCCGCGTTGGTGACGGCGGGCGTGCGCGTCCGCGGCTTCGGCGTCGAACGGGCCTCGCTGGAGGACGCGTTCGTGGCGCTCACGGGGGAGGGGTTCGATGTCGCGGGCTGAAGTCGCCTCGCAGCCTGAGGGAGCACCGGAGGGAGCACCGCAGTCCCCGGCGACCGGGGACCGGCCGGAGACCCTCCGCAGGCCCAGCCCCCTGTGGACGTTCGGTCTGCTGCGCAGCGAACTGCTGACGACCCTGAGGCGCTGGCGCACGCTCGCGCTGCTGGGTGTGCTGGCGGCCGTGCCGATCCTCGTCGGGATCGCGGTGAAGATCGAGACCGGCGACGGCTCGTCGGCCGGTTCCGGCGGAGGTGGCGGCGGCGGACCGGCGTTCATCGCGCAGATCACCAACAACGGCCTGTTCCTCGTCTTCACGGCACTGGCCGCGACCCTGCCGTTCTTCCTGCCGATGGCGGTCGGCGTCATCGCGGGCGACGCGATCGCCGGTGAGGCCAACGCGGGCACCCTGCGCTACCTCCTGGTCGCCCCCGCCGGCCGTACCCGCCTCCTGCTCACCAAGTACGCGACCACGATGGCGTTCTGCCTGCTGGCCACCCTAGTGGTCGCGCTCTCGGCGCTGGCGGTCGGCGCGCTGCTCTTCCCGCTGGGCGACCTGACGACGATCTCCGGCACCCGGATCTCGTTCGCCGACGGCCTGGGCCGGGCCCTGCTGATCGCCCTGGTCGTCGCCGCGTCCCTGATCGGGATCGCGGCCCTCGGTCTGTTCGTCTCGACGCTCACCAACAGCGGTATCGCGGCGATGGCGACGACCGTGGGCCTGCTGATCACGGTCCAGATCCTCGACCAGATCCCCCAGCTCCACGCGATCCAGCCGTACTTCTTCTCCCACTACTGGCTGTCCTTCGCCGACCTGATGCGCGACCCGGTCTACTACGACGACCTGCTGAAGAACCTCGGCCTACAGGGCCTGTACGCGGCGGTGTTCGGTTCGGCGGCCTGGGCACGGTTCACGGCGAAGGACATCACCGCGTAGACATCAGGCCGTCTCGTACGGGAACCTCGCGAGCGGTGTCTCGCCCGCGAAGAACGTCTTCGCCCGGGCCAGCGCCCCCTCGTCGTTCAGTACGTCACCGCGCCCGCTGCCGTTGCCCAGCAGGACCCCGCCGAAGCGCATGCCCAGATACGCGGCCGAGTTGTTCAGCGTGCCGATCAGCGGGTCGGCGACGGAGGACTCGGCATCGGCGAGCGCGGCGACGCCCCAGAGGGTCCGCCCGGCCAGTGTCGCCTTGAAGTCCAGGCCCGGCGTGCGCAGCCAGCCCGACCAGTGGTCGAGGTAGCGCTTGGTCTGCGCGGACACCGAGTACCAGTACAGCGGGGACGCGATCACGATGTCCGTCGCCTCGAGCGTGGCGTCGAGCAGCAGCGCCGGGGCGCCCTCGGTGGGGCGGACGTGGTCGCTGTCACGCCGCAGGTCCACGAAGTCGGGCAGCGGGTCCTCGGTCAGGTCGATCCACTGCTGTTCGACGTCCGAGGGGAGTTGCTCGGCCGCCCGGCGTGCCAGCAGTTCGGTGTTGCCCTCGTCGCGGCTGCTGCCCAGCACGAACAGGAAGCGGCGGGTCGTCATGGAGCCCCCAAAGTAGTCGGCGTGCGGCAATTACACGCCTCTACATTAAATGCGCATGCAAGCATCTGTCCAGGCGTGCCCCACGTACGCCTCAGCCGCCCGCGCCACGCCGAGCAACAGCGCCTCCCGCCCGTGCGGCGCCACCAACTGCAGCCCCACAGGGCAACCGTCCGCGCCCAGGCCCGCCGGGATGCTCAACGCTGGATGCCCGCTCAGGTTGAACTCCCAGGTGAGAGCCGTGGAGTACCGGTCGCCCGGCCCGTCGTGGCCGTGCGGCGCGTTCGGTGTCGTCGGCGTCAGCAGCAACTCCGCGTCGGCGAAGATGGCGTCGAGTCGCCGGTCGTTCCCGGCCCGGAGCCGGTGAGCCGCGTCGACGTCCGGGGCGCCGGGGGAGCGGAGGGCGAGCCAGGCGGACGCGGGATCCTCCAGCCGGAGGGGCGAGCGCGGCCGTAGAAGCCGTACGACAGCGGCGTCCGCGAGCCGCAGAGCCGCGGCATGCGCGAGCGCGACGGGCTCCGGGTCGGGGTCGGCGAAGCCGAGGTCGGGCGACCAGGCGGCGGTGGGGACGGTGGACGGTCGCCGCATGTCCTCCCCCGACATCACCCGCCAGTACGCCTCCGCGTCCGACGCGTGCCGGGCGAGCACTCCCGGCGCGGCCAGCCCTGTGCGGTCCGGGGTCGGCAGGTGGCCGTTCGTCGTCTTCAGGCCCACGACCCCGCACCAGGCCGCCGGTATGCGTACCGACCCCGCCCCGTCGCTGCCGGTCGCCAGCGGTACCAGGCCGGCGGCCACCGCGGCCGCCGACCCGGCCGACGAGCCGCCCGGTGTACGGTCGGCGCGCCAGGGGTTGACGGTACGGCCGTGGCGCCCGAGTCCCCAGGTCTGCCAGGGAGTTCCGGGCCCGGGCACGGAGGTCGCGCCCACCGGCACGCACCCTGCCGCGAGGAGCGGTTCCGCCGTACGCAGCCCGTGCCGTCCCTTGACGCCGATCGGCACCCCGGCCAGCGGCGGCCGCTCACCCGCGGCGACCCGCGCGTCCACCTCGCCGGCCCGCCGCAGCGCCGCCTCCTCCCACACCTCGGCGAACGCGCACAGCTCGGTATCGGTGCGCCCGATCCGCTCCAGCGCCGAGGCCACCACGTCGACGGCCGAAACTCGCCGGGACCGTACGGCCGCGGCGATCTCCTCGGCCGACGCCCGTTCACCGGCCATGGTCAGCGCGCCCGGGCCTCGTGAGGCGGGCCAGCGCCGCCGTCTCCCGGGGAGGTTCCCCGCTCAGATCGCCGAGGCGCCATGCGGGCACCCACGGCACGCGGTACACGTCGATGACCGACTCGACCAGCCGGACATGCCGAACGAGCGGGCGCGGCAGCCGGCCCGGCGCGTCCGCGACGAGCACGACCGAGTCGAGGTCGAGCCCGTGCGGTGCCTCGCCGCGCCGGAAGACCTCGACGGCGCGCAGGACGGCCTCGAGTCCGGCCGCGTGGGT
Organism: Streptomyces sp. NPDC043427; assembly: GCF_056436655.1. Taxonomy (NCBI): domain Bacteria; kingdom Bacillati; phylum Actinomycetota; class Actinomycetes; order Kitasatosporales; family Streptomycetaceae; genus Streptomyces; species Streptomyces sp. NPDC043427. Next base: position 124,305 of record NZ_JBWKCC010000032.1, read on the forward strand.
ACGGGCCACGAGCAGCACGGACGAGGGGGCACCGGGGCCGGGCCAGTCACGTCCGCAGTCGTGGCCGCCGTAGACGGTCGCGAGGGTGGAGACACCGGCCCCGCCGTGCGTGGCGACCCAGGAGAAGCGCCGGTCAGCGAGCGAGAGGTCGGGCGGTTGCTCCTCCGGTGCGGGCACGGGGCCGCGCAGCCAGATCTCGGGACCCTGCCGTGCGTCCGTCACCGCCGTCGTCGCCATCCCCGCGTTCCTCCTTCGTCACCCCGGCCACTCCGTCCGACCAGCCCCGTCCCCCGGGGCTGGGGGACGGTTCTGTGATGAAGGGTAGGTTCCTGGTGCGAGGCTGTGACGCCGTGGTGACGCGAGAACCGGGAGCGAGCGGAGAGACTCGACAGTACGTGGACGACGGGGCCGTGGCGCCGAGAAGTACAGGTGAGTGAGGAAGCGATGTCTCGACTCAGTCGCGAGAAGAAGCGGGAAGAGCAGCGGGCCGTGCCGAAGGCGGCGCCCGTCGTGGCACCGCTCGACGTCCGCGTCCCCGGCGACGGTCCGGTGGCGGGCGGCGCGTCGATCGGTGGGGTACCGGTCGTCCCGGCTCCCGGCCAGGAGATCCAGCACGCCGTCCTGGCCCACCTCCACCGCATCGCCCTCGCCACCGGCCATCCCGTACTCGCCCACGTCCACGACGAGCGCATCGGCTACGTCGTTCCCCTCCGCATGGACCCGGACGGCTCCACCCACTTCACGGCAGAACCCGCGCGGATGCGTCCGGCGGAGGAGCAGGGGGATGCGGGGCTGGGCGGGGTCGGGGCGCCGACCGAGCTGTTGCCCACCGTGGCTGACGGGCAACCAGATGCGGCGGAGGCTCAGCCGCCGGCGGGCTACGGGAACTCCACGCCGCCCGCGCCGTCCGCGTCCTTCACGCCGTCCGTGCCGCCCGCGTCCTTCACGCCGCCCGCGCCGCCCGCGTCCGCCATGCCGCCCGCGCCCTCCGAGCCGCCGATGCCGACCGCGGGGCCTGACCCCTCCGGCGCTGCCGGGCAGGCGTCTCGGCGTGATCGGCCGACGCACCTGTTGCGGGCGATGCCGGAGCCGGTGAGGGATGCCACGCCGACCTTCCCTCTGCGATCCCTCGCCGACACAGAGAAGGGCGCACGGCCCGAACCCACGACGTTCCCATTGCGCGCGGTGCCCGAGTCGGCGGAGCGTGCGGACAGTCCCGGCACACCTACCGCTCCCGGTACCGTCTCCGCCCCCACGGGCACCTTCGGGCCGCCGCCCGCCATGGACGTACGTCCCGAGCCCGAGCCCACGCCCGAGCCCGCGCCTTCGGCCGATGTGCCCCCGCAGCCCGAGCCCGCCGCGTTCGTCGACGTGACCCCGCAGACCGGCCCCGCCGCGTTCGTCGACGTGACCCCACAGACCGACCCGGCTCCGTTCCTCGACGTGACCCCGCAGCCCGCGCCCGTGCCCGAGCGCAAGCCCGCGCCCGCGCCCCTCCTCGACCTGACCGCCGAGCCCGAGCCCGACCCCAAGCCCACCCCCGCGCGCGGTTTCGACGCGGTCGCCGAAGCCGTACTCGGCGACGACCCTCGTACCGCACCCGGCGACGGCTCCACCCCCGCCCTCCTCGCCGAGCCCGTCGCGCGGATCAACGAGGCGGTGAAGGCGGGCCGGACGGACACCGCGGCGCAGCTCGCGGAGCAGACCGTCGCCGAGGCGTCGGGGTCGCTCGGGCCGGAGCACCCCGAAGTGCTGCGGCTGCGCGAACTCACCGCGTACATCGCCTACCTGGCGGGCGACCCGCTCCGCTCCTTCCACCTCTCCCTCGACCTGGCCCGCATCCACCGCCACACCAGGGACGCCGAGGCCGCGTACGGCAACATCCAGAGCGCGGCTTCCGCCTGGCGTGCCGTACGCAACCCGGTGCAGGGCCTGTCGCTGGGTTACGACCTCATCGGTCTGTGGACCGAGCTCGTCGCCGAGGGCGGACCCGCCGCCGACGACCTCGGCCAACTGGAGTCGGCCCGCACCCGCATGGGCCGCCTCGAGGTACGCGCCCGCGACGCGGGCGTCCGATGAGTCCCCACCTGACCTACGCGGCTCACCAGTCCCACCGGCCTACGACGACAGGTTCCACACCGCATACGCCACCGCGTCACTGTTGCGGTCCAGCGCCGTGTCGTTGATGTTCGACGTGTTGTCGCAGGACGAGTGGTAGCAGCGGTCGAAGGCCTGCCCTGCCGTTCCGCCCCACTTGGCCGCCTGCGCGGACGTCTTGCGGTAGTCGGCGCCGCTGAACAGCCCGCCGACCGGCACGCCCGCGTTCTTGAACGGCGCGTGGTCGGAGCGGCCGTCGCCCTCGGTCTCGATCTCGGTCGGGACGCCGAGGCCCGCGTAGTAGTCCTTGAAGGTCTTCTCGATCGTGGGGTCGTCGTCGTAGACGAAGTAACCGGGGTTCGGCGAGCCGATCATGTCGAAGTTCAGGTATCCGCTGATCTTCGCGCGGTTGGTGGAGGAGAGGTTGTTGACGTAGTAGCGCGAGCCGACCAGGCCGAGCTCCTCCGCTCCCCACCAGGCGAACCGGAGGTGCTTCGTGGGGTGGTAGCCGGTCCGTGCGACCGCCAGCGCGGTCTCGAGGATCGCGGCGGAGCCGGATCCGTTGTCGTTGATGCCGGCTCCCGAGGTCACGCTGTCCAGGTGTGACCCGGCCATGACAACCTGATTGCTGTCGCCGCCCGGCCAGTCCGCGATCAGGTTGTAGCCGGTGCGGCCGGAGGAGGTGAACTGCTGGAGGGCGGTGGTGTATCCGGCGGCGTCCAGCTTGGCCTTGACGTAGTCGAGCGAGGCCTTGTAACCGGCCCGGCCGTGCGCGCGGTTGCCGCCGTTGGCGGTGGCGATGGACTGGAGCTGGGTGAGGTGTGCCTTGACGTTGGCCACGGGGATGTCGGGCGCGGCTGCTGTCGCGGCCGACTGGTGGACGGGCGCGGCGCCGGCTATGGATCCGCCGGCCAGCAGCGAGGCGGCCGCGACGACGGCGGTCGCCGACGCCCGCCCGGAGACGGAGAGCTTCATGTGGGGGCTCCGAATGACCGAGGGACACCCATGGGATGGCACAGGTAATCCACACTGAATGGGGTGCCTGGATGGTGAAGCTCTGGCCAACTCTCCGTCAAGAGCGGTATCCGGTCAGGGGGTTCGCGGTTCGCCGCTCTTACGCGTCCACCCGCGGCGAAGCCGACACCGCTGCCGTGCCCGTCGCTCCGGATGCGGCGAGCGCCGCCGCCCGCGTCCGCCGCGCGGTGCGCCACGCGTCCCCCGTCAGCAGGGTCAGCGCCAGCCAGACCAGGGCGAACCCGGCCCACCGCTCGGGCGGCATGGCCTCGTGGAAGTACAGGACGCCGAGCAGGAACTGGAAGACGGGCGCGAGGTACTGCATCAGCCCCAGCGTGGACAGCGGCACCCGGATGGCGGCGGCTCCGAAGCAGACCAGCGGCAGCGCGGTGACGAGGCCGGTCGCGGCGAGCAGCGCGGCATGGCCCGCGCCCTCGCTCGTGAAGGTGGAGTCCCCCTGGCCGCCGAGCCACAGCAGATAGCCGAGCGCGGGCAGGAACTGGATGGCGGTCTCGGCGGTCAGCGACTCGACGCCGCCGAGGTTGACCTTCTTCTTCACCAGACCGTAGGTGGCGAAGGAGAAGGCGAGGCAGAGCGAGATCCACGGCGGCCGGCCGTAGCCGATGGTGAGGACGAGGACGGCGGCGAACCCGACCCCCACCGCGGCCCACTGCACGGGCCGCAACCGCTCCTTCAGCAGCAGCACGCCCATCGCGATGGTGACCAGGGGGTTGATGAAGTACCCGAGTGAGGCCTCGACGACGTGCCCGCTGTTCACGGACCAGATGTAGACGCCCCAGTTGACGGTGATGACGGCCGCGGCGACCGCGACGAGCCCCAGCCTGCGCGGCTGCCGCAGCAGCTCACCGGCCCAGGCCCAGCGCCGTACCACGACGAGCGCGACGGCGACGAAGGCGAGGGACCACACCATCCGGTGAGCGAGGATCTCCACCGCCCCGGCGGGCTTGAGCAGCGGCCAGAAGAGGGGGACGAGGCCCCACATGCCGTAGGCCGCGAGACCGTTCAGCAGTCCTATCCGCCGCTCGCCCTTCGACGTCCCGCTCATGGGCCCCTCCCTCGTCACGACCTGCCGCAGAGCATGACGGTAGCGCCGAGCGCCCCCGCCTGTCATGCCCGTATCGCCATACGGTCATGACAGGCGGGGGTCGGCCGCCCAAGGGCCCTCGAAGGGGGGGAAGTTCAGCCCTTGAGTGCGGCAGTGAGGGATGCGGAGATCGGTGTGGACGGGCGGCCGATCAGGCGGGTCAGGTCGCCGGTGGTGACGACCAGCTCGCCCTTCTCTATGGACGCGTCCACGCCCGCGAGGGTGGCGGCGAACGGTCCGGGCAGGCCCGCACCGGTCAGGATGCCGGTGAACGCCTCGACGGAGACGGGGCTGTAGCTGATCTGCTTGCCGGTCTGCCGGCTCAGCTCTGCCGCGTACTCGGCGAAGCTCCACGCCTCGTCGCCGCCCAGCTCGTACGTCTTGTTCTCGTGGCCCTCGCCGGTCAGCACCGCGACCGCGGCGGCCGCGTAGTCGGCGCGGGAGGCGGAGGAGACCCGGCCGTCCCCGGCGGCCTGCACGACGGCGTTGTGCTCCAGGACCGGGCCGAGGTTCTCCGTGTAGTTCTCGTTGTACCAGCCGTTGCGCAGCAGGACGAAGGGGACTCCGGAGGCGAGCAGCGTCTCCTCGGTGGCCCGGTGGTCGTCGGCGAGGGAGGCCGTCAGGGCGCCGGGCGCGCTGGTGTAGGCGAGCAGGGCCACACCCGCCGCCTGGGCCGCGTCGATGACCACCTTGTGCTGCTGCGGGCGGCCCTTGTCGAACTCGTTGCCGGAGATCAGCAGCACCTTGTCGCCGGCCGCGAAGAGGCCGTCGAACGTCTCGGGCGCGTTGTAGTCGGCGACCGCGAGCTTCACGCCCCGGGCCGCGAAGGCGGCGCCCTTGGCCTCGTCGCGTACGACAGCGGTGATCTGCTCGGCGGGGACCTTCTCCAGCAGCTGCTCCACGACGAGGCGGCCGAGGCTTCCGGTGGATCCGGTGACGACGATGCTCATGGTTCAGAACTCCTAGTGGGGTGCGGGACTGGCACTAACCCTAGGGGGTGCGCTAACTCAGCGAAAGTACCCACTTTGAAGTAAGGTACTGGCATGGCCGTAAGTGACCGCTTCTCCCGAGCCGAGGGCATGTGCCCTCACCGCCTCGTCCTGGAGCACGTGACCAGCCGCTGGGGCGTCCTGGTCCTCATCCAGCTCCTGGAGCGCCCGTACCGCTTCAGCGAGCTGCGGCGCGCCATCGGGCGGGTGAGCGAGAAGATGCTCACCCAAACCCTGCAGACCCTGGAGCGCGACGGCCTGGTCCACCGAGACGCCAAGCCCGTGATCCCGCCGCGCGTCGACTACTCCCTCACCGACCTCGGCCGCGAGGCCGCGGAGCAGGTGCGGGCGCTCTCGCTGTGGACCGACCGGCGCATGGGCGACGTGGAGAAGGCCCGCCAGGCATACGACGAGGCCCGGGACCAGCAGTCCCGGGCCTCGTGACGCGCGGAGTCGATCACGCGGAGTCGATCGCGCTGAGTCGGTCTCAGCCGACCACCGTCCAGGTGTCGCCGCCGGCCAGCAGCGACGCCAGGTCGCCCTTGCCGTTCTGTTCGATCGCCGTGTCGAGCTGGTCGGCCATCTGCGTGTCGTACACCGGCCGCTCCACCGACCGGAACACGCCGATCGGGGTGTGGTGCAGGGTGTCGGGGTCGGCCAGCCGAGAGAGTGCGAAGGCGTTCGTCGGGGATGCGGAGTGGGCGTCGTGGACGAGGATCTGCGACTCGTTCTCCGGCGTCACGGTGACCACCTTCAGATCACCGGTGGCCTGGTCCCGGACGACCCCCCGCGCGCCGTCCGTCCCGAAGCGGACCGGCTGCCCGTGTTCCAGGCGGATCACCGCCTCCTCGGCCGACTGCTTGTCCTTCAGCACCTCGAAGGCGCCGTCGTTGAAGATGTTGCAGTTCTGGTAGATCTCGACCAGGGCGGTGCCGGGGTGGGCGGCGGCCTGGCGCAGCACCTCCGTGAGGTGCTTGCGGTCGGAGTCCACCGTCCGGGCGACGAAGGACGCCTCAGCGCCGATGGCCAGCGACACCGGGTTGAAGGGCGCGTCCAGGGAGCCCATCGGCGTCGACTTGGTGATCTTGCCGACTTCGGAGGTCGGGGAGTACTGGCCCTTGGTCAGGCCGTAGATCCGGTTGTTGAAGAGCAGGATCTTGAGGTTGACGTTGCGGCGCAGGGCGTGGATCAGGTGGTTTCCGCCGATGGACAGGGCGTCGCCGTCGCCCGTGACCACCCACACGCTCAGGTCCCGCCGGCTGGAGGCGAGCCCCGTCGCGATGGCCGGGGCGCGGCCGTGGATGGAGTGCATGCCGTACGTGTTCATGTAGTACGGGAAGCGCGACGAGCAGCCGATGCCCGAGACGAAGACGATGTTCTCCTTGGCCAGGCCCAGCTCGGGCATGAAGCCCTGCACGGCCGCCAGGATCGCGTAGTCACCGCAGCCGGGGCACCAGCGCACTTCCTGATCGGACTTGAAGTCCTTCATGGACTGCCTGGCCTCGGCCTTGGGGACGAGCGAGAGCGCCTCGATCGTGCCCGCGCCTTTCGTGGTCGTCTCAGCCATCGATGGCCTCCTTGAGAGCCTTGGCGAGCTGTTCGGCCTTGAACGGCATGCCGTTGACCTGGTTGTACGAGTGCGCGTCGACCAGGTACCTCGCCCGGACCAGGGTGGCGAGCTGGCCGAGGTTCATCTCGGGGATCACGACCTTGTCGTAGCGCTCCAGGACCGAACCGAGGTTCTTCGGGAAGGGGTTGAGGTGGCGCAGATGGGCCTGCGCGATGGACTCGCCGGCCGTCCGCAGCCGTCGTACCGCCGCGGTGATGGGGCCGTAGGTCGAGCCCCAGCCCAGGACCAGGGTCCGGGCCTCGTCCGGGTCGTCGACCTCGAGGTCGGGGACGTCGATGCCGTCGATCTTGGCCTGGCGGGTGCGGACCATGAAGTCGTGGTTGGCCGGATCGTAGGAGATGTTGCCCGTGCCGTCCTGCTTCTCGATCCCGCCGATGCGGTGCTCCAGCCCCGGCGTGCCCGGGATCGCCCACGGCCGGGCCAGGGTGTGCGGGTCACGCTTGTACGGCCAGAACACCTCGCTGCCGTCGTCGAGGGTGTGGTTGGGGCCCTGCGCGAACTGCACCCGCAGATCGGGCAGCTCGTCGATCTCGGGGATGCGCCAGGGCTCGGACCCGTTCGCGAGGTAGCCGTCCGACAGCAGGAACACCGGCGTGCGGTACGTCAGCGCGATCCGGGCCGCCTCCAGAGCGGCGTCGAAACAGTCCGCGGGCGTACAGGGGGCGATCACCGGCACCGGCGCCTCGCCGTTGCGCCCGTACATCGCCTGCAGCAGGTCCGCCTGCTCGGTCTTGGTCGGCAGACCCGTCGAGGGCCCGCCGCGCTGGATGTCGACCACCAGCAGCGGCAGCTCCAGCGACACGGCGAGCCCGATGGTCTCGCTCTTGAGCGCCACACC
>NZ_JBWKCC010000033.1:0-4346 GCF_056436655.1 Streptomyces sp. NPDC043427
GCCCCCCCCGCGTGCTTTTCTTGCGTTTTTTTTTTCTATCTCGCTCGGGGGTTTTTGTGGGTTCTTTCCCTCCTTCTCTCCCTGGCCTCCCCCCCCCCCCCCCCCCCCCCCCCACGACTGTTTGCTGCTCCCGGTCTTCAGAGATCTCATATGAGGACTTGCAATCTTCGGCACCTCCGGTTTCCGCCCCGGCCGCAGCTCGTTAGGCACGGCGACAGAAGCTCGCCTCCGGCGACCTGCGTCGCCGAAGAAAGGAACACGATGAAGTCCCTGAAGGCTGCCGCCGTCCTTGCCGGGTCCTTGATCGCTGCCGCCGGGGCTGCCACGCCCGCGTCCGCCCACAACGCCCCCGACCTGGCGCCCACCGGCCAGAGCGCCCCCGACGTGGCGGCCACCGACCTCAGCGGCGCCGTGAACACCAGGCTCCCCCTCAGCCAGTCGGCCATGCTCGGGAGCAAGGACTCGGTGGTCCGCGCGGCGAAGGAGGCCGCGACTGTGGTGAACGACGCCAAGCCGGTGCACGGCAACCTGTACCTGTAAGGCTGAGACCACGTCGTACGGAGGCGGCCCTCGGTGGAGCTCGAGGGCCGCCCCTCCGTATGCCGGACGGTGACGCCGGCTCTGTTTTCTGGACGCCCACCCACGGCCCCCGACCCGCACGACTTCGCTCTGTCCACGCGGCGGTGACCGCGCGGGACGTTCGGCGGTTATCGCTACGACAACCGGACCGAACGAGGGGTGAACCATGGGTGTTGGCATCGACGGGGTGCCGGTGGGTGCCGAGATCGGAGCGATGGGCCCGGTGCGGCCCGCGGGAAGAACGCGGCGTGATGTGGCGCGCGGTCTGCGCGCCTGCGCGGTTGCCGCCGTCCTGGCCCCGGTGGCCGGAGCTCTCCCGCCGCAGCCCCCCGGATCCGGGCCGGGGCGGGCCCCGGACGACACCGTCTTCGACCAGACCTACCGCGGCCACCGCATCCGTGGTGCGTGGACCCCTGCGCACGGTGCGGGTGAGGACGGCCGGTGGCAGGTCACGGTCGACGGCCGCCCTCTGCATCTGATGCGCCGTGCCGACGGCACCTGGCTGAGCATGGTCGACCACTACTGCTCGTACCGGACACCGCTCGAGGCCGCCCGCGCCGCTGTCGACGAACTCGGCCCCGGCCGGCGGCTGCGCGACCTGGCCCCGGGACCGCTGGCCGCGGGAAACCCGCACAGGGGGGACCGGCATGGCGTACGTGCGTAGGGACGCCGGCACGCTCACCGGGGCCGAGAAGCGCCGGTTCGTCAAAGCGTTGCTGGAGGTCAAACGGCGGGGCGAATACGACGCGTTCGTGCGGACGCACATCGAGTACTTCTCCCCCGACGGCGAGCAGGGACTTCGCGTCGCGCACATGGCGCCCTCCTTCCTGCCGTGGCACCGCCGGTTCCTGCTCGATCTGGAGCGCGCGCTACGCCGGGTGGACTCGTCGGTGACCGTGCCGTACTGGGACTGGACGCGCGAGCGCACCACCACCTCCGCGCCCTGGACGGCCGACTTCCTCGGTGGCAATGGGCGCCACTCCGACCACCAGGTGATGACCGGTCCGTTCGCCCATCGGGAGGGCAACTGGACCATCAAGGTGGGCGTGACCGACGAGGTGTTCCTCACCCGGGACCTCGGTCACCCCCGCGACCCGATCGACCTGCCCACGAAGGGCGAACTGGAGCAGGCGCTGAAGGACCCGGCCTACGACGTGGCGCCCTGGGACTCGACGGTCACGCGAGGCTTCCGCAACAAGCTGGAAGGCTGGGGAAGCGGCCGGGGCAGCACCTCCTGGCACAACCACAACCGGGTGCACCGCTGGGTCGGCGGGGCCATGCTCGGCGGCGCCTCCGTCAACGACCCTGTCTTCTGGCTGCACCACGCCTTCATCGACCTGCAGTGGTACCGCTGGCAGCGCCGGCACCGCGGGGCCCGCTACCTCCCCGCAACACCGCCGGGCCCCGACGATGAGCAACACGAGCAGATCGTGGCACGGCACCAGAAGCTGCCGCCGTGGGACGAGACGCCGAACGAACTGGAGGATGTCGGCCGGATCTACCGGTACGCATGAGGTGAGGCGGGTTCATGGGGAGAGCCCCGGCGCTCGAGGTGCCGGGGCTCTTGAGTGAGGACGACACATGTCCTCTTGGGTGCGGACGACAGATGTCAGTGACGGCTGCTGCGGCCGTGGTGGGCCTTCTTGTCGTCCTTCTTCTTGTCGCCGTTCTCGCAGAAGTTGCCGACGGCCGGGTTGAGAGCGCCGATCACGGTGACGGTGTTGCCGCACACGTTGATCGGGGCGTGGATCGGAACCTGGACCACGTTGCCGGACAGGACGCCGGGCGAACCGATCGCCGCAGCCTCGGCGCCGGCGTCCGCCGAGGCGAGACCAGCCCCACTGAGCACCACGGCACCCGTTCCGAGAGCGACAGCGCCAATCTTCGCGATGCGAGACATCACGTTCTCCTTAGTGACTCGGTAAGTGCGGCAGCAGAACACGCGGCCGCACTGCCCCTTCAACGCGAGGGCCTGGGATTGGTCACGACGGCCATCTCCGGATCACTCCTTTGCTGTGAGCCCTTGGCGGCGCTGCGATGGGATTTTTCAGGAAACTTACGACACCGGGCGTTTCGCGTGGAAAAAGCGGTCTCCGCAGCCTACGTTTGCAACTGAAGGTGACCGGGCCGTTACGGCTTGTGTCCACTCGAGAAACGGAGAGGTAATGCGTAAGTACCAGAAGGCTGCGGTCGTCGCGGCCATGCTCGGCAGCGTCGGCTTCCTCGGCGCGGGCATCAGCCACGCTTCGGACGGCGACGGCAAGTTCAAGCTGGACAACAAGCAGAACCAGTCGTGCGAGCAGAACGACACGACCACGGGCCTCGTCAACATCGACGACGTCAACGTCAACGTCGCCGCCCTCCTCGGCCTGGCCCAGCAGGACAACAGCGAGCGTGAGTCCCTGACCTGCTCGCAGAGCTTCACCCTCGGCAAGAAGTGATCGCTGATCGCTGATCGGGTGATGTAGGCAGGTCCCGGAGCTCGCACCATGTCCGAGCTCCGGGGCCTGCCACCTTGCGTTTTGCCGGGCCGTAATGGAAGGAAGGGGGCGGATGTCCAGGTCGAAGAAGACCGCGGCTGTGGCGGCGGGAGCCCTGGGGGGCCTCACTCTGATCGGCGCGGAAGCCGTCCGGCCCTCGCCGAGGCCGACCCCGGTGGGTGCGTCGACGACGGCGAGGGCCGGATTCACTGCATACAGGAGGCGGAGGGCGTTGACGCGCCCGATGTGGGCGTAGCGGCGCAGGTGTGCACTTTTCCAGAAAACTGACGTGGCTGGGCGTTTCGAGTGGCAATGGCCGTAAACGCAACCTACAGTTGGCGACTGTGAGTGACCGGTCCATCACGGATCGTGTCAATTGAGAACGGAGCGGTAATGCGCAAGTACCAGAAGGCCGCAGTCGTCGTGACCATGCTCGGCAGCGTCAGCTTCCTCGGCGCCGGCCTCGGCCACGCCTCGGACGGGGGCGAGAAGGTCAAGCTCGACAACAAGCAGCACCAGACGTGCGAGCAGAACGACTCGACCACGGGGCTCATCAACATCGACGACATCAACGTCAACCTCGCCCTCCTGGGCCTGGCCCAGCAGGACAACAGCGAGCGCGAGTCCCTGACCTGCGCCCAGAACTTCACCATCGGCAAGTGATCACTGATCAGGTGATCTAGGCAGGTCCCGGGGCTCGACCAGGTGTCCGAGCCCCGGACCTGCCACCTGGCGTTTTTGCCGGCCCAAGCATCCGGAGCGACCCCGCCGTCAGCCACGAGGGGTCGACCGCAAAGGAAAAGACAGATGCTCAATTCGAAGAAGATCACAGCGGCAGCGGCAGCCGGAGTCCTCGGGGGCTTCGCTCTGATCGGTGTCGGGGCCGTCCAGGCCTTCGGCCATGCCGGCCCCGGCTCGTGTGTCGACGACGGCAAGGGGCACGTTCGCTGCGTGGAAGTGAACGAGTACAAGGTCACCACCGACAAGCTCGGCAACGTCCACGTCGTCAACGAGTCGACGCAGAGCTGCCCGAATTCACAGAGTCAGGTCACCTGCGTCAGCAACGTCGTCGTCCCCGGCAAGAAGTCCTGACGCGCCCCAGGCAGCCGCGGCGCCCCTGTTCACGCCGGCTACCCGTCACGTGAGTCAAGTCGCACAGAAGAGGATGGCCGGGACCCGAAATCGGGTCCCGGCCATCCTCTTCTGTCTTCTGTCCCCTTGCTCCCGGAGACAGTCCCCACCCACTGCCAAACACCCCCGAAAAGCCCACAGAACACTCTCCCCCAG
>NZ_JBWKCC010000033.1:4356-122229 GCF_056436655.1 Streptomyces sp. NPDC043427
TGGGGGGGGCGTGGGCTGCAGGGGGGGGGGGGGGTTGGGTGGGGGGGGGGGGGGCCACCCCCCCCCCCCCCCCACACCACCCCCCCCCCCCCCCCCCCCCCCCCCCCCCCCCCCCCTCTTCTGTCTTCTGTCCTCTGGCTGCCGGAGCCGGTCACCAGCCGCTGCAAGCCGCCGTCGAAGCGCCGGCGCCCCCTGCTCCCGGAGCAGGGGGCGGGTCACTCATCGGCACCCTGTCGCACAAGCCAGGTCGGCATAGGACGACTCCACGGGGTTGCAGTACGGCAGGTCGCTGATGGGGCGGTCGGTGCAGAACCGGCCGATCAGGTCCGACGCCTCCTGCATGCGTTCGACGGTGACCAGATGGTCGGCTTCCTTGATCGTCGTGAATCGTGCGGCGGGCATCGTCGCGGCCACCTCGCGGCCCATCTGAGGGGTGCACAAGGTGTCGTACTCTCCTGTGAACACCAGGGACGGCACCTCGGGAAGGGGCAGGGGCTCGTAGCAGCCGTGCGTCACGAGCCTCGTGTTGTGCTCGACCGCTTTCCTGAGTTCGTCCGGCGTCTGGTTCATGAACTGCCGGTGGAGCAGGCGTGCCACGGCCGCGTGCTTGCGGACCTGACCGGCAGCCGGGTTCGACATGAACAGCCGTACGAGTCCGTCCGCGGCCTCCGCGATCTCGCCACGCCCGAGCGCGCGCGACAGGCGCGGTACGGCGTCGGTGTAGATCTCGGGAAGACGCTTCGCCGCGCCGCAGAAGACGATGCGACAGACGAACTCGGGATAGAGCTGCGCGAAGCGGAGGCCGACGACTTCCCCGAAGCAGCCGCCGAACAGATTGACTTGCGGCACGCCGGTCTCCACCAGCATGTGCTTGACCGCGGCAGCTAGGAAGTCGAGGCCGTATGGGGCAGGCAGGAAGTCCGAGCTGCCGTAACCGGGAAGATCCACGGTGATCAACGTGCACAGTGGGGCCAGCCACTTCTCGTGCCGCTGCCATGAGTATCTGTCCTGGGACGAGCCTCCGAGCAACAGCAACGGCGCTGTCTGCGGGTCGCTTTGGTGGACGATGCGGCAGTCGTACGCGAAGCCCTCGAAAACGAGGCTCCGCTCCTCCGCCTGCTCCGGTGCTGGAGGAACAGGCTCGCGGCGACTCACGTGGGAGGAGTCCTGTGCGATGGCGACGGCAGTGCGCATGAGCGGCTCCGGGGTGGAGGGAACTGCATTGAACCCATCCAGAGTTACCAGAAAACCCGCCATCTGGATGTAATCACTGCTTTGTGGGCGATTCTGGCGAAACCGCCCACCGGTCGAACTCGGCCAGGGCAAGCCCGTGCTGCGGGCCGGTCGAGAGCTCCGTCGCTCGATTCCGCAGGGAGGCGCGTGGCCCGTAGGTGCTGTGCGAACCGGCCATGAAGAAGCCCCACCGGCGTAGACGCTGGTAGGGCTGGGTTTGCGCCCCCGGCAGGACTCGAACCTGCGGCCAAGCGCTCAGAAGGCGCCTTGCGTATCGAGTGCCACACCCCTGCCGGCAAGCTTCTCTTCTCCCGCTCGGCGCCTCATCGACCTTCCTTCGGTACGGATTCGACAGGCAGTGCAGGCGGGCTGGTCCTGCCGTCCCTGGACGACTCGACAACCGTCGGCGGAAAACACCCGAATGCCAATACGGCCGGGCCGGGCTGCCGTTCTGGCGTCCTGCCGTCGTTGAGCCAGGCGCCGAAGATGGGCCGCTACTGCGCCCTTCGCGACCCATCTCCTTCTGGCGGACCACGTTCTCACGCGGCACGGTGATCACTACAGGCGAATCCGGGGCCCGCCTGGACCGTGTACCCCCACCCGCCTCACCTCGCGTCCTGGAAGCGGTTCCGATCGAGGTCCGTCACTTCGACATGATGAAATCCAGGGCGAAACCGGGAGAAGTCGTCCAGTAGGTGACACGCTGACCGTCGTTGGCGTACAACGTGTCGACGGGCATGGGGACATCGATCGGCTTGCCCGCGCTGCTGCCGGGCTTACGACCCTGGAGGCTGAGGGTGATGCTCTTCGCCTCGTACTCATCCATGGCGCCGCTGACGAGCAGAGCGGCATATGCCTCCTCACCCGGAGCGAGGGTGACGGGCACCCCCGGGTTCGGGTCGCTCTCCTTGATCACGGGGGCCGTGGTCCGACCCGCACCAAGCCGCACGAGAGGGTAGCGGTAGAGGTTGCACTTCTTGTCGCCGGCGTTCTGGACGGTGAGCAGGAGGTGCCTGGCGTCCTTGCTGTCCGCGGGCTCCTTCACGGCGGACACCCCGAGGACCTCCTGGGAGCAGGCGGCGACGGTGCCCTTGTCGCCACTGCCGCCCGAGCGGTGCGTCACCGCGTCATTGGCCTTCCCGCTGATCGTCCGCGGCCCGGTGGCGGAGGCCTGTGCCGCCACACCACACCCAAGAGCCAGGACGAGACCCGCGGCTACGGCTACACGGCGGGCCGCAAGGGACTTCACGTTCATATCTGTTCCTTTTCTGATCGGTATGAGGTCGCGTGCCGGGCTGTCGCCGCCACACCACCCGTCTCCTCCTCGGACCGCGGTGGCGGGGGCGAAGGCGGTCGAGCGCCCTTTGAGCGTCCGCGCCCTGCACTCGGTTCCCAAAGAGACGGGTGTCCCAGTGGACGGGTGAGTCGGGAGGTCGTGGCGCTGCCGGGCGGTCGGCCGCTTCAGCCGGTGCGACAGCCATAGCCTCGGATGCCTCCTGGGCCTGGGACAACGGCTGCCCCCCAACCTGCAACGACGGGACGATCCCACCCCGGCCAACCTGCAGAGACAACGAAGCCTGGGATGCCTGTCTGGGATGGGCCCCCTGAGGTCGGCGGCCGGGCACCCGGTGGACTCGGCCCGCGCAGCGGTGGTGACCCCGGAGGGCGGAGGCGAACGGGCGGGGGCTGATCGCCTGCTACCAAGTCGTGTGCGTCGACGTCCCCGCCCCACCCCTCCAGGCCGGGCAGCTCACCGGCGGGAAGCGGTGATCCGATGCGGTGTGCGGACCCGGCCGGCGGCGGTGCGGAAGGCGGCGCCCAGGGCCGCGAATGAGGGTGGTCTCAAGGAGAGGGGATGGCGCAACCCTGGAACCATCCCAGCCGTATTGACGTGCAGGTACGGAGAGTGGCGCCTGGGATGCCGTCCCGGATCAGGACATGACGGCACAGGCCGACGGATGGATGCGAGTACGGACCATATGGATGCAATCCACGATGACGTAGCGGAGTTCGCGCTACTGCTGACGCGTCTGAAGGAGCGCACAGACCGCAGCTACGCGGCGCTGGCCCGCCGTCTGGGCATGAATGCCTCCACGCTGCACCGCTACTGCGCCGGTGAGGCGGTTCCCCTGGACTTCACCGGGATCGAGCGGTTCGCCGCACTCTGCGGAGCCTCCCCCGAGGAACGCGTGGAGTTGCACCGCCGGTGGATCCTGGCAGTCGCGGCACGGCAACGACCCCGCCCATCCGATGCCCGGCGGGCACCGACGCCCCACGACACCACGAGCACCGCGGCATCGGCCGCATCCGCCAGCCACGGCAGCCCGGCGGACGAGGCACCCGAGCCGACCTCACCGGCCGACCCGCGCCCGGGGCCGACCTCACCGGTCGACCCGCGCCCGGGGCCGACCTCACCGGCCGACCGGCGGCCCTACGCCGGGCGCCCCCGACGACGGCCCGTACGATCGATAGCACTGGCGGCCTCGCTCGCCATCGCGCTCGCCGGCCTCACCACATCCGCTGCCGGACCCCCCTCCGGTGGGGGTGAGTCGTCGGCCTCCGCCCGCACCACACCGACACCCTCAGCGCCGGCCACGCACAGCGGCGGCAGCCCGCAAGCCGCTGCCGAAACCCCCTCCGGGGGCGGTGAGTCGTCGGCCTCCGGCCGCACCACACCGACACCCTCAGCGCCGGCCACGCCCAACAGCGACGGCGGCCCGCAGAAGAACCGGGCGAGCGCCGGCGCGGTCCCGCCGCCGGCCCCGCTCACCTGGACGGCCAACTCCCAGCTCTGGCAGCTCGACTGCGACCATGACTATGTCATCGCCAAGCCACCGCAGCAGGTCCCACCGCCGCCGACCCCGGCGGACGCCGCGGTGTGGGCCGCGTCCCAGGGGGCGGTGCACGGGCGCACCACCAATCTGCGGATCTCGGTGCAGGGACGCGGCTCCGCCGCCGTCGTCCTGGAGGCACTGCATGTGCGGGTGGTCAACCGCACCACCCCCGCCGCCCGCCGGGGCATCGCCTACTCCATGTATGAAGGCTGCGGCGCCATCCTCGTCCCCCGCTACTTCTCCGTGAACCTCGACGCGCACCGACCCCTGGCCCGTTCGATGCCGGGCAACGACCCGGACAGACCGGCCCCCGCGATCGACTTCCCCTACCAGGTGTCCCTGCGGGAGCCGGAGGTCCTGCTGCTCTCCGCGCGCACCGAGTCCTGCACCTGCGACTGGTACCTCGACCTCGACTGGTCCTCACAGGGTCGAACCGGCACGATGCGCATCGACGACCACGGCCGCCCGTTCCGCACCACCAGCATCAAGGGGCTACCGCACTACTGGTACCGCAACCCCGGTGGCTGGGTCCCCATGACCACCACCTACGACAAGGCGGAAACCGGCGACTGACGAACCAACAGGCCGCACAGCCCGTCCGACACCAGGACCGGCGGGGGTGGGGGCCCGGGCGTCCCCGCAGTCAGCCCCGGAGTCTGCCTTGATCATCAAGAGGGCGCCCGGGGCTTCGCTGTGTCCAGCGTCACCCGCCCTGACCAGCAAAAAGCCCTCCCCAAGGGGAGGGCGGAGACTTGCGCCCCCGGCAGGACTCGAACCTGCGGCCAAGCGCTTAGAAGGCGCTTGAGCGGACCACCGGATGAGCAGGCCTGACCTGGCCGTTTCGGGGTGCTGAGTGTGGACGTTCGGCGACTTCGACACGCATTCGACCGATGAGAATAGGGACGCGCTGCGGCTACGCTCGCGCATCCCGGCTGCAGTTGATGTCAGCGGAACAACTCCGGCACTGGGCAGGCCTCCAACGGCTCCTCCGGCCGGTCGGCCCAGCTCCACCAGTCATGCCGACCGGCACATCTCCACAGCGTCCGGCAGGCCCGTCGGCCGTCGTCCTTCCGCTTGGACAGTACGAGGCCACCGGACTCCATGCGCTGGCCGCAATCAGGGCAGGCCAGGGCGTCGTTGGTCATGCGGCGCACACTAGTGCTGGTGACCGCATGGGTTCACCGGGTTGAGGTGGAGTCGCGTCTCGACACACCCGTGCCTGGCAGGATCTCCCGCATGTTCGAAGAGAAGCTGGACGCGCTGGCACAGATGATGGCCGAGCATATGGCCGCGCCGTTCCCTCCGGGCTTCCGCGGCCTTTCCATCGAAGGCCGGGACATGGTGCTGCTCGATGCGGACTCCTACGCCTACGCGGCCGTTGTCCTCGAAGGCCCGCTCGATGAGCAGCGTCGCGCTGGCTTGAGCAGGCTCACAGCAGCGTTCGAAAAGGTTCTTCCCGCGATCGGCGACGAGTACGGGGCCAAGTACTACACACACGTGCGCAATATGGCCGTGCTGGCGGCCGAAATCGAGACCTTGCGCGACAAGTAGACCTCCGACCGCCACGGCCACAAACTGGCGAACCTACGTGCTCACAGCGCTACCGGTTGATCGGGATCTCATAGACGATCTCGCAGTGTGCGGCGGGCACCACGATGTCTGCCGTCTCCACGGGCCGCCCCTGGTCGCTGTAGTACGTCCGTCGGATGTGCGTGACGAGCGCTGCCTTCTGGACGCCCAGTAGCGAAGCCTCCTCGGCGGTCGCCTGCCGAGGCTCCGGCTGTTCCACGGCGTGGCTGACGGTGACGCCGATCGCGGCCATGCGGTTCACGACACCCGCCCCGGCATGCGGCCCTCCCTCGGGCAGGACGACGAGAGTGCCGGCCGTGAGGTCGTACGGCTCCCAACTCGTTGACAGCTGCACGGGCCTGCCGTCCGCCAGGAACTCGTACGTCGTACGGACGCACAGCTCGCCCTCGGCGACGCCTAGACGCGCGGCGATCTCCGCCGGTGCCGGCACCTTGGCGTCGGTCCGGCTCTCCCAGTCCCCTTGCCTGCCGACGGCCTTCATGTCCGCTCGAAAGGGTGACCCGTTGGGCTGTTCGCGCGCCGAGGAACGGACCACCCGTACGCGCTGCCGGGGCTCGGCGACGTACGTGCCCGAACCGGCGCGGCCCTCCAGCACACCCTGGGAAATCAGCAGCTCCTGAGCCCGGCGGACCACGTTCTCGCCCACTCCGCACTCCTGGCCGATCTGGGCGCGGGACGGCAGACGGTCCCCGGGCTCCCACACGTGGTCCGCGATCCGCCGCCGAAGTTCGTCGGCGATGCGGAGATAGGGCGGCTGCTCAGGCATATGGAAAATCTAGTCCACTAGCTCTAATCTAGTTAACTAGCTTTACTCCACGTAATCGTCGGTGTCGGAGGCTGCCCTGTGCCCGCTTCGGGAGTTAGCGCGGCGGCCATCGCCGCCCGGCTGTCCGCCGTCGGGCTTGCCACGCGCGTGGAGGAGCACGACCGGTACACGTCGGTCGAGGCGGAGGTGCCGGAAGCGCTCTCCGTCGACTTATGGCGGGAGGTCCTGGAAGTGGTGGCCGAGGCCGATCGGTTCGGACTCCTCGCCACCAGCCTTAACGGCCGCACCCTCTGGGCGGTCGTACACAAAGCGGCCCCCACGACGGGCGATGTCGGGGGACCGAGCCATCAGCGATAGGAGCTGAGCAGCGTGCTCAACCGTATCCGCCGTGCCGTCTCGCTCACCAGAGCGCGGTACTTCCCCAAGGGCAGGCACCGCCGCCCCTTAACGCACTCCCGTCCGACGTCCGTCCCCGTCTTCCCTGCGTCCGCTGACGCGTCAACGGTCATCCTGAACCGGGCTGCCAGCACCGCGAACCACCGCCACCCGCTCGCTGGGGAGGAGAACGCGCTCGTCCGCCCGTAAGTGCTGGCGCGGGAGGGACGAGCACGGCAGCTGCGCGCGGTGGTCGTGGCTTCTCATCTGCCCACTGAAGCCTGGTCGACTCTGCTGTGGGTTCACTGATGCCCTCGCGGCGGCAGTCTCTTGGCCCGGACACCTCAGCCACCTCATACCGCTCGACTGCTTGTGAGATCGGCACACACCACGCCTGCGCGGAGGCCACCCCGGATTCGGCACCGGCCGACCTTCCCTTGATTTACGAGGCTTGCGACTGCCTGTGCCACTCGGCATCTGACCAGTGCAGGGCCGGAGCTGACGCAACCCAAAGCTCGGCATCCAGCGGCACGCCGGCTCTCACCGTCGAGGCCCTGGGTGGGGCCGGACGGCAAACCGTGCTATCTGAGCACCGACGCCCAAGGCGGCTACGTGTCCCGCCTGGCGGACCACATCGAGGCATTCCAACTCGGAATGGCGTCCCAACTGCTGGAGCACGCAGGTCAGGTACTCGACGCCGAGATCGAAGATCTGGAGGAGTTGCACCTCCTCGCCACCAAGCTGACCAGCGCATTGCGGGACGTGCTGCGTGTAGCGACCAGCCGCAGACACGGGCCGATCGCGCCTGGGCACCCTTGAGGAAGCTGAGCGGGAGCCGCGGGTAGTACAGCAGGGAGCCTCGGAGACGGTCCGGGGCTCCCTGCTTTCCTCCGGCGTGCAATTGACGCGCCTGCGGTAGGGCTGAGCTCAATGAACACCGCTGAGGCCGCAATGCCGTACTGGACGAACCGATGGAGGTGCTGCAAGAAGAGTTCGAGTTCCTCGCTGGAGAGCGGTTCGTCCTGTCGATCGTTTCGCACGCACTCACCCTACGGCTGAGTGCCAGGACCTCTTCGTCTCGGATCAGGTCAGGGAAAGATCCTGACCTGATCCCAATCGTGTTCGAGCAGGTCAAGTTGTTGGTGTCAGCCGGTATTGGCAGGCGCCTGGGAGGCACTGGGAGAAGATCTTCTCCGAGATTTCTCCCAGTGCTTGGCGCCGTGGCGTCCTATTCTCTCAACGGCACAGGAGCCTCGTGCGTTGCGGGAGGCCACCCCGTCACCCGACCGGTGGCCACTCTGAAAACGCTCCGTGAGTCCGGATCAGAGGGCGTCGATCTGCCATGCGATTACGCCGGTTGATCCCGTGGCGCCGTCGACATCAATGTGTACCGGCTCCTGTACGGTGATCCGCTGCTGGACCACTGACTGATCGCACGGCACCTTGGTTTTTGTTCCGGTGCTCGCCGGCGTGAATGTCAGCTGTGCGCTGCCACTGCCGACGCACACCAGGGCGAGCTTGTAGGTCTTGCCCTTGCTCAGGTTCGGCTCGGTGTGGATGCCGTCGGTCACCCGCTCCGAGCCGGCCTCGACCATCTTCCCGTTGTGGACGGTGGCAAGGGCCGCTTGCGCTTGGTCGGTGAGCTTCTTCTCGGACGACACGGTTGCTGTCTGAGACTCGTTCGACGCAGGCGACGAGGGAGCTTTGGAGGCTTTTCCGTCACCGCTGCCGGACGTGCACGAGGTGAGCAGGATTACCGACGCCGCCGCGGCGCATCCGGCGAGCCAGGCGCGTGGCCTCGAATAGATCATGACGAGGTTTCCCAGTACTTCCAGCCGACCTCGGACGTGGGCAGCGTGGCCGACCCATGAGCGATCTCTACGCCGTCACAACTCCTACCACCGACGGAACGGTACCGCTTCCAGGTCACCTTGTACCCATATGAGCCGTACTGCAGATGGCCGTACTTGTTCCGGCTGATCTTATGGGAGTAGTTGTGGCCGACGGCGACAGCGACACTGCCACTGATCTTGAAGCTGACGGTGGTCTTGGCTTTCGCAAGGATCGCCCCGGCCGACCACTCCCCGCTGGCTGAGAATTCGGCACCAATGGTCCCAGTCTTGGTCACGGATACGGACATGGTGCCGCCCGGACCGTCCTTGTACTTGGTGCCGTTCCACCAGGAAGGCACGTGGTAGGGCTTCTTCGAGGTGATCGTGTACCACGTGGATGGCGTGTCACACAAGGATGGCGCATCCTCAGGGAGGGACTGGTCGGGACCGTCCTCCCAGTCCTGTCTATCGTTGATGTCCGTCGTTTGGTCAGCAGCTATCTCAGTGCTGCCCGACGGCGTCTCTTCGGCAGTTGCGGCACCGGAAGTAACAAAGCAGAAAAGCAAAGCAGTGGCAGTGCTGGTCATAGCGCGCCGCGAGCCGATGCCCATGTGACACCTTTCTGATGACCGCCCCCGTGGCGATCGACCACATGGACACTACGGGGAGGGCATGTACGCGACAACTGCAAGATCGAGATCCTGAGGAGGATTTGAGGGTTCGATGTGCGCAAGGCGATCACGTCCATCAGGCCTGACACCCTCACAGCTATGTCGGCCTGAAAGCTACCCTCCCCCACACGCTTTCCAACTGTGTTGGTGGGGTGGGTGAGGGCATTCAGAGGCGTTCACCTGCGTTCATGGGCGGTTGGCCGCTGGAGACAGGACGGCGCCGAGTCTCTCCTGAACGCCAGTGAACGGGGCTGAATGAGACGGAAACTGAGACGGGCCGGGCGGGCAGCGCGCCTGACGTCTAGTCGTTTGTGGATGGCCGCCGAGCGGTGACCGCGATCGTTGAGGTTGCTGTACCTGCCTGTTGTACGGCTTGGGTGGCTCGTCGTGCGCGGGCGAGGTTGTTGCGGCTTTGCAGGGTGTCGGGGTGGGTGTCGCCCAGCACCTGCTCGCGCTGGGCGAGGGTGGCCTCAAACAGGGGGATGGCCCGTCCCAGGTTTCCGGCCTCCTGGTAGGCGCCGGCGAGGTTGTTGCGGCTTTTCAGGGTGTTGGGGTGGGTGTCGCCCAGGACCTGCTCGCGCTGGGCGAGGGTGGCTTCGTGCAGGAGGATGGCCCGTCCCAGGTTTCCGGCCGCCTCGTAGGCGTAGGCGAGGTTGTTGCGGCTGGTGAGGGTGTTGGGGTGGGTGTCACCCAGGATCTCCTCGTGCTGGGCGAGGGTGGCCTCAAACAGGGGGATGGCCCGTCCCAGGTTTCCGGCCTCCTGGTAGGCGCTGGCGAGGTTGTTGCGGCTGGTGAGGGTGTTGGGGTGGGTGTCACCCAGGATCTCCTCGTGCTGGGCGAGGGTGGCCTCAAACAGGGGGATGGTGCGGGCGGTATGGCCTTGCTGGTGGAGTCGGTCACCGTGCGCTGGGTAGTCGCGGGGAAGCCCTGGCGTGAGCCCTTCGACACCGTCGCGCTTGCCGAAGGCTTCCGCTCCGAACTCATCCGGGCCACGGGAAAGGGCGAGGCGTTCGTCATCGACACCGGCCTTCCGGTGTCCCACCGCTCAAAGTCGGCTGCCATGACCTGGTACAAGTTCGCCGTCGAGTACGTGGACGCCCGTTGGCCTCAACTCGGCGGCAACAGCCGTAAGAACCTCGCTAAGACCCTGACGGCGACCACTATCGCGCTGCTGCGGGCCGAGCCCACCCAGTTCGCACCTGCCGCCGTGCGTACCGCTCTTCGTGAGTGGGCGTTCAACACGAACCGGCGCCCCGACGCGCCCCGAGACGTGGCGACCATCCTCAGATGGGTTGAGCGGAACTCCCTTCCCGTCTCGGCCTGGGAGGATCCGGAGAAGGTGGACCAGGTCCTGCGCGCCATAGACACCCGCCTCGACGGCAAGCAGGCGGCGGCCTGGTCCCGGAAGCGCAACCGGCGGATCCTCAACGTCGCCATGAAGTACGCCATCCGGCGGCGCCTCTTGCGGGCCAACCCCCTCCCCAAGGGCAAGGAGTCGACGGGCGCCACGAAGACCACGAACGCCGTGGACAAGCGGTCCTTGCTGAATCCCGAGCAGGCGGCGGCGATCCTCGACTGGATACGGCGCCGGCCGCGCGGTGGTGAGCGGCTCCATGCCTTCTTCGCCACGCTGTACTACTGCGGCCTGCGGCCCGAGGAAGCCGTAGCCATGCGTGTGGAGGATGTGACGCTGCCCGAGCCCGGCGCCCGCGATCAGTGGTGCGAGTTGCTGATCCACACGGCGACTCCGGAGGTCGGGAAGCAGTGGACCGACACGGGGGAGATCCACGAGCAACGCGACCTGAAGGGCCGTGCGGAGGGTGAGACGCGCACTGTGCCGGGGCATCCAGCCCTGACGCGCATCCTGCGGCAGCACATCGCGGACGAACAGCTCCAGCCGGGTGATCTGCTGTTTCAGGGCGAGTCGGGCGGCATCCTCGCCGGTTCCGTCATCCGTCGGGCGTGGCGCAACGCCCGTAAGGCCGTGCTGCCCCCGCACGTCTTCGAGTCGCCCACCGGGCGGCGCGTGTACGACACCCGGAACACGCGCCTGACGAAGTGGCTCAACGACGGCATCCCGCCCGCTCAGGTGGCCGAGTGGGCTGGGAACAGCGTGGGCGTGCTCCTGGCGACCTACGCCCGGTGCATCGAGGGCCAGCTGCCCGACCTGAAGAGGCGGCTTGAAGCTGCCGGAGATCTTCCCGAGCAGCCGTTCGTCGGCTGATCCCTCGGCCCAGAACTTCGACACGTATTCGACACGGCCACCCGCGAAAACCCGGTGACAGCCGGACAGCCCCGGAGTCTGCCCTTGATCATCAAGAGGGCGTCCGGGGCTTCGCTGTGTCCAGCCTCACCCGCCCTGACCAGCAAAAAGCCCTCCCCAAGGGGAGGGCGGAGACTTGCGCCCCCGGCAGGACTCGAACCTGCGGCCAAGCGCTTAGAAGGCGCCTGCTCTATCCACTGAGCTACGGGGGCCGGGTGTGGTGGCCTCGTACGTGGTGGCCGGGTGTGGGCCGATCCGTGACGTTGCCGGGGACAAGGATAGGGCTCCCGGATCCGTGTCCCTGCTGCTTCGCCTCCGTGGCTCAATGTGGAGGTTCGGTGAAGCGGTCCTGATAATCGCAGGCAGGTACGAATCGTGCACCGCTTTTGGCGTCTGGCGCCCCGGGTGTTGTCCACTCGTTATGCCTGCGCTGCGACCTTGCCCCAGTCGTCCCTTCTGTCCCCTGTTTCGACCTCCGATTCGCCCCCTCTTTCGCCACCTGCTCCGCCTACCGGTTCCAGTCGGCGCGCTGGCATGCCTATATGCTTCAGAATTCCCCTAAAATTGGGCATTCTTCGCATGTGGTGACCTTGGACGTAAGGCCTCAGCTGCTCGACGCACTCTCCGCCCTGCGCGACCGTGTCGCCGCCGCACGCTTCCCGCTGCCCCTGGCGGGGGCCCCACGCGCGCGTGCCAACCGCGACGAACTGCTCGCCCAGCTCGACGACTACCTGGTGCCCCGGTTGAAGGAGCCCGAAGCGCCTTTGCTGGCCGTCGTGGGCGGATCCACCGGCGCCGGCAAGTCGACGCTCGTCAACTCCCTCGTCGGCCGCCGTGTCAGCGAGGCGGGCGTGCTGCGGCCCACGACACGGACCCCGGTACTGGTGTGCCACCCGGAGGATCAGCACTGGTTCAGCGGCATGCGTGTCCTGCCCGACCTCACGCGTGTGTGGGTGCCCCACCAGGACGCGGGCGAGGCGCTGCTGCTCCCGGGCGAGGACCCCTCGCGCGTGCTGCGGATCGAGACCGTCGACACCCTCCCGCCAGGCGTGGCCCTCCTCGACGCCCCCGACATCGACTCCCTCGTCGCCGACAACCGCGTCCTTGCCGCTGAACTGCTCTGCGCGGCCGACATCTGGATCATGGTCACCACGGCCGCCCGCTACGCCGACGCCGTGCCCTGGCACCTCCTGCGCACCGCCAAGGAGTACGACGTCACCCTCGTGACCGTCCTCGACCGCGTGCCCCACCAGGTCGTCTCCGAGGTCTCCCGGCAGTACGGCGCCCTGCTCACCAAGGCCGGACTCGGCGACGTACCACGCTTCACCGTGCCGGAACTGCCCGAGTCGGCCTGGGGCGCGGGGCTGCTTCCGGCCACCGCCGTGGCCTCCCTGCGCACCTGGCTCGTCCACCACGCCCAGGACCCCACGGCCCGCCACCACGCCATGGCCCGTACGGCCCACGGCGTCCTCAACTCCCTCAAGGCCCGCATGCCCGAGCTGGCCAGCGCCGCCGCCGCCCAGTACGCGGCCGCCCTGCGGCTCACCGCCGCCGTCGACACGGCGTACGACAGCGAGTACGCGCGCGTGCGGGCACGGTTGCAGAACGGTGCCGTGCTCGCCGGTGACGCCCTCAAGCGCTGGCGCGCCTTCCCCCTGGACTGCACCGCAGGCGAACTCCTCGACGCGCTCGTGGAAAGCCTGGCCACCCTCCTGCTGTGCGCCGTCACCGCAGCCGACGAGCGTGTCGACGACGCCTGGCGCCGCGAGCCGGCGGCCGCCGCCCCGGGACTGGTGGACCGCGCCCCGTCGCAGGAGAGCGCCGAGCACCGCATCGGGATGGCCGTACGACGGTGGCGGCGTGAGCTGGAGGAGTACGCCGAGGACGAGGTGCGTCATCTCGACCGCAGCGTCGCGCCCGATCCCGAGATGGTCACCGCGCTCGTCGCCACCGCGCTGCTGGGCGGCCGCCGTGCGCGCTCCACCGGCGAGGGGCTCGCCCAGCGCATCGGCGCGCACGGCGCGCTGCGCCTGAGGGACCGGGGCGGACGGCTGCTCGGCGAGCACCTGGACCGGGTGATCCACGCCGAACGCGAACGCCGCCTCGCCCCGCTGGACGGACTCGACGTCCACGCGGAGCCCCAGGCCGAACTCATCGCCGCGCTGTCCGTACTGCAGAAGGAGAGGTGAGCGGTGACCGCCGTCGCCGACCAGAACCACGCCGACCAGGACCACGCCGACCAGAACCACACGGGCCCCACAGATCACGAAGGGGACAGAGAGCACGCCGACACCGCCGCTCCCGCCGACACCTCTGCCTCCCCGGATCCCGACGATCACGACAGCCGTGCCGAAGAGCGCGACGCACCCGGGGGAGAGTCCTCGAGCGACGAGAAGCCCCCGCACGCGCGCGTGCGGGGCGACAGCGACGGTGCGCGTCGTAAAAGGCTCTGGGGCCGTACGGGCTCCGCGAAGCGTACGGACGCCGACGACTCCGGCTCCGCCAGTCCCGAGGGCGCTGTCGGTCGTACGGACGCCGATGGTCTTACGGACGCCGACGGTCGTACGGACTCCACCGGCGCCTGGGACGACGGGCTGATCGCGCGGCGGGTCAGCAAGAGCGCCGGTGTGCAGCAGGCCGCGGCGGCTGCTGCCGTGGAGCCACGGGCGAGCGACCGGCAGGAGACGGCGGCGCTCGCGTACGACGGGTACCTGCGGACGCGGTTGGAAGCGCTGCGTGAACTGGTGGGGCTGTCGCGGACCCGGCTGGACAGCAGGACGCTCGCGGAGGCGGGCCGGGTCCTGGACGAGGCGGCCGCGCGGCGCAGGCTCTCCGGGCAGCACACCGTCGTCGCCCTCGCGGGAGCGACCGGAAGTGGCAAGTCGCAGCTCTTCAACGCGCTCGCCGGGGTGACGATCTCGGAGACGGGCGTACGGCGGCCGACGACCGCGGCGCCCATCGTGTGCAGCTGGAGCGACGGCGCGGCGAGCCTCATCGACCGCCTCGGCATCCCGGGCCGGCTGCGCCGCCGCCCGGTGCAGAGCCCGGAGGCGGAGGCGCAGCTGCGTGGGCTCGTCCTGATCGACCTCCCCGACCACGACTCGGCGGCCGTGCAACACCGCGAGCACGTGGACCGCATCCTGGCGCTGGTGGACGCGGTCATCTGGGTCGTCGACCCGGAGAAGTACGCCGACGCCATCCTCCACGAGCGCTACCTGCGGCCCATGGCCGGGCACGCCGAGGTCATGTTCGTCGTCCTCAACCAGATCGACCGACTGCCCGGCGAAGCCACGGAACTGGTCCTCGACGATCTGCGGCGGCTGCTCGACGAGGACGGGATCCCCCTGGGGGAGCACGGCGAACCCGGCGCGACGGTGCTCGCGCTGTCCGCGCTCACAGGGGACGGCCTGGGGGAACTCCGTGAGGCACTGGGACAGTTCGTGGCGGAGCGCGGTGCTCCGGTGCGCCGGCTCTCGGCCGACGTGGACGCCGCCGCGTGGCGGCTGCGGCCCGTCTACGTCACCGGGCGGCGTACGGGGCTCAGCGAGGAGGCCCGGGACGAGTTCGCCGCGCGCCTGGCGGACGCGGTGGGTGCCACCGCGGCGGGCGAGGCGGCCGAGCGGGCGTGGCTGCGCAACGCCAACCGCGCGTGTGGGACGCCGTGGCTGCGGTTGTGGCGCTGGTACAACGACCTGCGCGAGCCCGCCACGGGCCGGATGTTGTCGCGGGGCCTGGACGACGAGGAGGCCACGGCGCGTCAGCGCGTCGAGCAGGCGGTACGTACGGTGGCCGACCGGGCCTCGGCGGGGCTGCCGGTGCCGTGGGCCCAGGCGGTGCGTGAGGCGGCCGTACGCGGCTCCCAGGGGCTGCCCGAGGCGCTGGACGAGCTGGCGGCGCGGGCCGGGCTGCCGCCGGGGCGTCCACCGCGGCCTGGTTGGTGGCCGGTGGCGGTCCTGGCCCAGGCGTCGATGACGCTGCTCCAGGTGGTCGGCGGGTTGTGGCTCGTCGGGCAGATCGTCGGGGTCATGTCGCCGAACCTGGGCGTTCCGGTGCTGCTCATGGTGTCCGGCATCGTCGGCGGGCCGCTCGTCGAGTGGAGCTGCCGGATGGCGGCGCGCGGCCCGGCTCGACGGTACGGCCAGGACGCGGAGCGGCGCCTGAGGGAGGCGGCGGCGGGGTGCGGCCGGGCCCGGGTACTGGATCCGGTGGCCGCGGAGCTGTTGCGGTACCGGGAGGTACGGGAGCAGTACGTGAAGGTCACGGGGGTGGAGGCGGCGACTGGGGCGAGGTGAGTCGGCGGGGCAGGGGGCCTCGCGGCCCTGAGCGGCTGGGGTGATCCCCGACGAGGTCGGTGGGGGTTCACTCGTTCAGGTGGCGGACTTTTCCACAGGTGGGCGGTGGTCCACAGCGCTCAGCGGGCTCGGCTCGGCGGAGGCAGTCTGACTGCAGCCGTACGGGACGGGCCCGTACGCGTTTCCGCCCGGTCCGAACGTCCGGGCAGGGGAGGGGTTCGTGATGAACGAGACGATGGTCTGCGCCGTGGGCAATGTGGCGACGCGTCCGGTGTACCGGGAGTTGGCGGCGGGGCCGTCGGCGAGGTTCCGGCTGGCGGTGACCGCGCGTTACTGGGACCGGGAGAAGAGCATGTGGACCGACGGCCACACCAACTTCTTCACGGTGTGGGCCAATCGCCAGCTCGCCACGCACCTGATGGCCTCGCTGGATGTCGGGCATCCCGTCATCGTGCAGGGCAGGTTGAAGGTGCGCACGGATACGCGTGAGGGGCAGAACCGGACCTCGGCCGACATCGAGGCGGTGGCCATCGGCCACGATCTCACCCGGGGCACATCGGCCTTCCGTCGAGCGAACAGGCCGGAGACGCAGACGAACACCCCGTCACAGCCCGAGCCCAACTGGGAGACTGCACCGGGAGGTTCTGCGCCCTTGGCGCAACCCGCGGCTGAACCCGCCCCAGACCCTGTACCAGTGACGTGATGTCAGAAACCGCCCGGAGCTGACCGAACTGCGGCTTATCGATGAACGCGCACGTCACAAGGCGGTTGATTTGTCGATAAGCCCTGCTCGCAGGCGGACTTGGGGATAACGATTCCGAGTCGGATCGGTTATCGGACGAGATCATCGGGAGGTCGCGGTTCGCCGCGTCCCTAGGATGCCCGACAGAGCACATGAGGCTCTTGAGGCTTGTGATTCTGCTGGTGGGGCCCCACACCCACGCCAACGCGTCCTGCGCGAAAGGGAATTCTGTTGTTTGCTTCGCTCTCTGCGCTGTCCGCGCCGTCCGCGCACGGGCGAGGGGCGGCTCGCCTCGCCGCCGCGACGCTCGTGTCCGGACTCCTCGCCGTCGGCGTGCTGGCCGGCGCGGGTCCGGCCGCCGCCGACGAGACGACGCAGACCCAGGGCGGGGCGACCGCCACCATAGGCGGCCTGAAGACGTACGGCACCGCAGTGATCCAAGGCGTCGGCGGGGGGCAGGAGGTCTCGGCGGGCCTGTTCGAGATGTCCGTCGAGGGCGGCGGCACCCTCCAGACGTACTGCGTCGACCTCCACACGCCCACGCAGCGGGACGCCAAGTACCACGAGACGCCGTGGAGCGGCACCTCGTTGGGCACCAACAAGGACGCCGGCAAGATCAGTTGGATCCTGCAGCACTCCTACCCCCAGGTGAACGACCTCGCCTCGCTCGCGGGGAAGGCGGGCATCGGCGGCGGCCTCAGCGAACAGGACGCGGCGGCCGGGACCCAGGTGGCCATCTGGCGGTACTCGGACGGCGCGGACGTGGACGCCCTCGACCCGCAGGCGGAGCAACTCGCCGACTACCTCTTCAAGAGCGCCCGTGCCGTTACGGAGCCCAAGGCGTCACTCACCCTCGACCCGCCCGCCGTCTCCGGCCGCCCCGGCGAACTGCTGGGCCCGGTGACGGTGCACACCAGCGCCGAGGACGTCACCGTCACACCCCCGGCGGACGCGGCCCTCAGCGGTGTACGGATCGTCGGCAAGGACGGCAAGACCCTCACCTCCGCGACCAACGGCAGCCAACTCTTCTTCGACGTACCCGCCGAAGCGGCGGCGACCGGCTCGTCCGCCCTGACCGTCCAGGCCTCGACCACCGTCCCGGTGGGCCGCGCCCTCACCTCTGACAGCCGCAGCCAGACCCAGATCCTGGCCGGCTCCAGCGAGTCCACGGTCTCGGCCACGGCCAACGCCACCTGGGCGACGGAGGGCGCGGTCCCGGCCCTCTCCGCGACGAAGAACTGCGCCGAGGGCGCCGTCGACATCACCGCGACCAACCGGGGCGACGAGCCCTTCACCTTCGACCTGATGGGCCTCGAACACACCATCCCCGCAGGTGAGTCCAAGACGGTGACGATCCCCCTCCAGGAAGACCAGGCCTACGACTTCACCATCAACGGCCCCGGCGGCTTCGCCCAACGCTTCACCGGCATCCTCGACTGCAAGACCCAGACCGCCACGACAGGCACCACCATCCAGACCCTCAGCGAGCCCAGCCCCGCGACCGTGGGCGGCACGGCCCCCGACACCGACCTCGCCGCGACGGGCAGCTCCACCGCGACCCCGCTGATCGCGGGCACGGCCATCGCCCTGGTCGTGATCGGCGGTGCGGCGCTGGTCCTGCTCCGCCACAGGCAGGACCCGCCGCAGAGCTGACGCCACGACGAAGCCCGGCCTCCGGTGGACGGACCCGGGGGCCGGGCTTCACGTCTCTCACCCTGCGCGGCGCCCGTTTCCGACCGAGCTGGCCGGGGCCGTGGTCACCGCAGCGGTCCTGGTGTCGCGCGATGGTTCTTCCAGCACAACGGCACCGGCACCCTGACCATCAGGAACTTCCAGGTCACCGACTTCGGCAAGCTCTACCGCTCGTGCGGCAACTGCGAGACGCGGTACACACGCCACGGAGTGGGCAGCAACGTGCGGGCGCCGAGCCCACCGAACTGGGCACCGGCCCGGACGTCACGTACTGCCGCTACAGCTCCTCAGACATCAGCCACCGGTGATCCACGCCTCTCCGCTCCCACGGCCCGCAACCTCAGCGAAGTAGGGCCAGCCGTCGACTTCGACGTCCCGTTCCGACGGCCGGAGCGCCAAGGCAGGCGCCGCGGTGTCCAGCAGGCGGCGGGCTGTGCCCGGCTCGTACAGGTTGAGATGGGCGCGGTCCGGAAGGCGTACCACGGTGCCCGACTCGAAGTAGCAGTTCGAAACGACGCCAGTCGGGCTCGGCGCGAAGACCAGGGACATACGCCGCCCAGCACCCCTCCCGGCTCCGTCCGTGAAGAAGGAGAGCGCCACACGGCAGTCGGCGTAGGAGGGCCGGACCCGCTGCCGGACGGTCCAGTACCAGACGTCCTGCTCCACGACGAGACGACGGACGCGCCGATCGTTCTTCACGGGACCACCCTGGAACGCTGATCCTGAGCCCGGTTCGCCGAGCGGAGTTTGTCGTAACCCACGAAGTCAAAGATGCGGACGCCCAGCCGCAGCGGCACGGGCCGACCGCCGAAGCGATGCACTCCCACAGCTTGGAGCTGCTCTCCACCACTGATCCACTCGCGATCGAAGCCCCGCTCTTCGAACCACTCACAGATCAACGGCACACGGTCAGGATCCTTGCGGTTCCTGGTCCAGACGATTCGCCCGCCGCTTTTGCACAACTGCGTGCACGCGTCGATCGTGCGCTCGATGTCCGGGTCCGCGATATTGCCGAACACACCGCAGACCAGCACGATGTCGGCCGGCGCCATCCCCTCGTAGTGATCGAGCAGAGCGGCGTCTGCGGCAACGACTTCGACCTCGTCCAGCCCGGCCGACCGGGCGGCCTCAGCGGCCAAGGCAACGTTCTCCGGATCCAGCTCCACGAGACGGGCGCGCACGTCCCGACGACGCGGATGACCAGGCAGCACACCCAACAGGTCGCGCCCCTGACCGGCACAGATGCTCACCACCCGCACAGGCCCAGGCGGACAGTCGTCCAAGGCCAGCCGAACACGCTCCTGCACCATCAACAGCCGACGAGCAAGCGGCGATTCGGGACTGTCATACCGGTCGTGCCACTTGTGCCAGTCCATGCGCGGGACCTTACGAGAACCCACGGGTACCGCTCCAGCCGATATTCGTAGCGGGGCGAGGAGCTGGCTGGGCGATCGAACAGGGTGACGGCACCTGAGGCCCAAGCGGCGTCCCAAGCCGTGTGCCTCACCTACGCGCCGGCCTCGATGGATGACAGGGGAATGCGCAGGACGCGGTGCAGTCGGGCGGAGGTCTCGATGTCGAGGCCCAAGCTCGCGTGGCGCAGGGATCCGCTGTGTCGGCCGATGAGGGCCAGGTCATGGAGCTGACGGTGCAACTCAGCGGCGAGAACCTCGTCAGGGTCGTCGGCGTAGCTGTCATCCGTGTTCAAGCGCTCGTCCACAGCCTCGACAGCGCGGCTACTCACCACCGAGGCCAGATCACTTGTTCCGAACAGGTATGCGGCAGCGGTGTAGAGCACTGCGGCCGCCGCCGGCTCGTCGGCGTCACCGGGGCCATCCTGTCCGTCGTTGTGGCAGTAGTCGCTCAGGAGGTACTCGCCCATCCCGTGCTTGATCTCTCCGAACGCCGTTTGATTGCCCAACGCGGCTTCCCAGAGCGCATTGAGCAACGGTCGAAGGCCGAGGGTGTACTCCGCCTGCTCATCGGCCGACAGAGCCTCATGATCCCGCATCAGACGCTCCGCCACACCCACGGCGAACACAACGCGCTCGTCCGGGGACGCATGGGCCAACCGGCTTACCAGCTCGGCTTCCAATTCCTGCCAGGTCGCCATCCGTGCCCACCCCAGTCATGACTCTGATCACCTTGCGATGACCCTAGCCGCACCGTCGCCAAGAGCATCGCGGTGGATGGAGGAAAGAACAGCACCGATGTCGCCCCTCAACGACCAGCTGCGGCTCTGCGCAGCTACGTCATCGGGTCGGCGCAGGCCCTCCTGGATGAACCCGCGGAGTGCCCTCAGGGCGTCTTCGCCCAGGTCCAAGGGGTGGGAAGGGAGGGCGTACGGCTCTACTGCCTGGAAGCACGGCAGTCGGGCCGTCTGTCCGACCGGGTATTGAAGAGGTACGTCCAACGGCTCCGTGAAGCCTTCCCGCACGACGATCCGCCCCGCAAAGCACCGTCTGTGCGCGACGTGACCAGCTGGATCACCCGCCACCCCGAGCGCCTCGACGACGACCGGGCCCAGCAGCTCAAACAGATTCTCGCCCGCTGCCCCGCCCTCGACCGAACTGCCGAACACGTCCGCGCCTTCGCCGAGTTGATGAACGACCGTCGGGGCCAGGACTTCGGTCAGTGGATGGAGGGCGTGCAGGCTGACGACGTGCGCGCCCTGCACGGCTTCGTCAATGGCCTCGGCCAGGGCCTCGACGCCGTCGTCGCCGGGCTCAGCCTCCGCTACAGCTCCGGCGCCGTCGAAGGCCACAACAACAAGATCAAGATGATTTAAGCGGCAGATGTTCGGCCGAGCCGACTTCGACCTGCTCCGCAAGCGGGTCCTCCTCGCGGCGTGAGGCCGTTCATGATCGCGCTTGTGGTGACCCTCCGTGGCCCCGGCACTGAAAGTGATCCAGAACCACGATTCACGCGTCGCTGACAGTCCAGGTCGTTCGTACAGTGGCGCGCTCCACCTGGACGCCATGGACCACGCCCGCTCCACATGCGTGTGGGTCGACGGCGAACGGGAGGGGAGCTGGGGTGAGTGGTGGGCTGGGCAGGGGTGAGTTCGCTGGCATCCACGGGCGCCATCAACCTCCCCGCATCAGCGCTCACAGCAGGACTGATGTCACAGGCACGCGGACCGGCTCAGGCGGAGGCCGGAGTGCGGGACAGGGCGGTTCGCAGCGCGAAGGCGCCGAGCAGGCCGCCTGCCGTGAACCGCTGGGCGGTCATGGCGCGGGGCCGGGCGGCCAGAAATCCCGACACCCGTGCTGCGCCCAGCATGATCAGAGCGTTCACGGAGATCCCCACGATGATCTGCACACCACCGAGCTGGAGCAGTTGCCCCCAGGCCGGACCTGCCTGCAGGTCCAGGAACTGGGGCAGCAGGGCGGCATACATAAGAGCGATCTTGGGGTTGAGCAGGTTGGTCAGCAGCCCCATCGAGAACAGGCGGGCGTCGGAGACCGGGGGCAGGTCCTGGGTCGGGGCGAAGGGCGAGCGGCCGCCGGGCTTGAGCATGCCCCAGGCGAGGTAGGCCAAGTAGGCGGCCCCGGCAAGCTTGACCACCGTGAACGCCACCGGCACGGCGGCGAACAACGCGGACAGGCCCGCAGCAGCGGCCAGCAGGTAGCACACGAATCCCACGGCGGTCCCGCTGAGGCTAATCAGGCCCGCCCTGCGGCCTTGGGTGATCGCGCGGGAGGCAAGGTGGATCATGTTCGGTCCCGGAGTCAGGGCCATGCCCAGTTCGACCAGGGCCACTCCTCCGACTGCGGTCAGAGTGATCACCGGTCAACCTCCTGGTCGTTCGTCGGGCACCTGATACGGATCGGGTCGCCCAGTTGCAACGGACGGCTACGAAGCAGCGCTTGTCTCGCCCGCTGCAGAATACGGCCCTGCCGCTCGGTATCTTTATGCACCCCCGGCCCCGTTCCTGACGCGCCGGCGACATCGAGTGCTGAGCCCGCAGCTGAAGCGACGCTGACAGCTCGGATGCCGGCAACGCCGCCTCAGGCGGCCGAACGGAGCCGCAACGCCCGAGGGGCCACCACATCCCGCCGGAGAGCGCGGCAGGCAGGCGCCCCCTACGTGCCCGATGGAGCGGCCCGGAGCGGGGAACAACGGGGAGTCTCGGTGAGCGTCCTGAGAACGCCCAGGCCAGCGCCTTTCCAGGTCAGACCGGGCGCCCGTGCGCGATCTTCCAGACGGGTGCTCCAGGACCCGGGCAGCGGCACCTGACTAGGTCATCGAGACCCCGCCACCCAAGCGTGGGTCAGGCTGGAGATCGTGGATCTGCACCGCGATATCGTTCGCCTGCTCAGTGAGCAGGTCCGCGTGGTGCGCCTGCTCCCGTTCTACCGAAGAACGAACTTGCCCCGGAGCGAGTTCGATGACAGTCGCAGCTGCGGCGTCGTAGCTCCAAGTCGCTTCCAGGAGCGCAGCCTCTAGCTTTGATCATTTCAGCTTGATGCAGGGCCGCAGCTCCACAATGCCATTCCTGCCCTTCCAGCCCGCCCGCGCGGCTCCACCAGTCAGCATCGCGATACCGCTGTGTCTCCTGTGAGCCGACCCGGCGGAGCCTAAGCACGTGGTCACGCAGCTTGGCCGGTTGTTCTCTCTCCTCAGGATTCTTAGATTCCTGGCGCTGATTCCAGGCAGCCCAGAGGCCGGCCGGACTGCCGAGAGCTCCAAGAAGACCACCGATGGCCAGGAGGACGTTCATGGCCTGGTGCGCATTCCGGCACGGGCTGAACGGAGCAGTATGAGGGACCTCCGGCCGTCCGTGGGGCGTCCGGCGTGATGCGGACGCGCCGGGGGTGGTTTCCTGCTCGTCCCGGCCGCGTACGTCGGCACGTCGATGAGCGCGCCGCGGTGAGGCCGTTTCACATGTTCATCGGGAGGATCTGTGCGTTCGGCGCTGATATGGCTCGTACGGCTGTGCTCGCTCGCGGCGTGGGTCGCGGCCGGCGTCGCTTGCATGTGGCTGTTGGGGGCCACCGCCATGGCCCGGCCCTGGCAGGAACCCTTCGTGTGGGGTGCCGTCGCCGTAGGGTGTGCGGTGGTGCGGGTTGTGGCGCTGTGGGTGCTGCGCGGGGAGCCCAAGGACGACGGGTTCACGGACGAGTTCTGGGTCAAGCTTCGCACCGGTGTCCTCTGGGTCCTCGTCGCGTTCTCCTCCGCCGTGTTCGCCGTCGCTCTCCTTACCTCGTCCAACGCGGGCGACAAGCTCGACGCCCTGCGCGACGCGGGCGCGGAGGTGAGCACCGCGGCGGTCGTGGAACGGCAGTCGACACGACAGGAGTTGAGCGATGGCGTCGTGAAGGGATACGCGTCCCGGCTCGTGGTCTCCGTGCCCGGCGGTGCCGAACGGCTCACCGTGCGCGGTGCTTTCACGCGCGACAAGCCCGGCAAAGGAACCGAGGTCGACGTCCTGTGGGCCCGATCCGATCCCGGTCTCGGCGGTTACGTCAATGAGAGCAAGGACCTGCCCACGCTCGCCGAGAACCGCTGGAAGGCCTTCCAGGACGACGAGTTGGGCATGGGATCGTTGATCGCCTTCATCGTCGTCGCGCTCATCGGCGCGATCCTGACCCCGGTGTTCGCCCTCGTGCCCGACGCCGACGACCTTCAGGAGGTGGCCTGGTCGGCGCCGTTCCAGACCGTGCGCACGGCGCTGACCGTGCTGGTGTTCTGGGGCTGGAGTCCCCTGATGCTGGGGAGCCAGCCGAGCCTTCCGCAGATGCTCGTCGCCGTCGGCAGCTGCTGCCTCGTCCTGCTGGGGTACGTCGCCACCTCGCTCCGCGGCTTCGGCTGACGTACGACGACGCCCTCTCGAATGCGCCAACAAGACAGGCGGCGGCATCAGCAGCCTTACCGTGGGTGCTCAGCCGTCCCAGACCAGATCAGCGGGGCCTTGAGCGGTTGGTGGGTGCCGTCGAGCAGGTGGATGTAGTCGGTCTCGCTGAGCGAGCGGCGCTCGTCCTTGCGGCCGGTATGCGGCGCAGCCGGTAGCACAGGCGGGCGGGCCGGTAGCACAGCAGCCCGGCCACCGAGAGCCGTCCCCGGCTGCGTCCGGACACCTTGACCCTCGGAGTGATGCCGCGTCGGCTCCAAGTGCGCGCCCTTGGGCGGACGGCCGGTCACGCCCGCTTCGTCCTCGAAGCAAATCCACGCCTCCTGCCAGGTCACCTCCCGCCATATGGCGACGGCTTCCTCGTCGCGCTCGGCGGCAGGTCTGTCCGGCACCTGCACGCTGTAGCCCATCCGGTGTAGCAGCCGTGTCACGCCGACCCGTGGAGACCGCGGACATCGTGGTGCCCGCAGCTCACTGCGAGATCGTGCACGAGATCCCGATCAACCGGTAGGCGCACGCTTTTCGAGGGCGGACTGTGTCAGTCCTTTGGCCCGTCGACGGCCGCCGAGTGGTGAGGCGACCAGCCCTACCGTTCCGTAATAGTGGCGGCTCAACCCGATGTGGGCTGCCAGCTCATGGCTGCCGAATGATCATCCCTGGGTCGTCGTTGGGCCGTGCGAGGGTGTCCGAGGCCGGCCAGCGGCGACCGGCAGTGACAGGCGAGTCTCAGCCGCCAATCACGGAACCCCAGGTCACGGCCCCCCACCCATACGCGTTTCCACCCAGGGGTGGCGGTACGGCAAGATGGGGTGTATCTGCCCACTGCCTGATTTCAAGCTGCCGGACGGTTTCTCTTGGCTGAGTTCATTTACACCATGCGCAAGGCGCGCAAAGCGCACGGCGACAAGGTGATCCTCGACGACGTCACCCTGAGCTTCCTTCCGGGTGCCAAGATTGGTGTCGTCGGTCCGAACGGTGCCGGTAAGTCGACCGTTCTGAAGATCATGGCGGGCCTGGAGCAGCCGTCGAACGGTGACGCCTTCCTCACCCCCGGTTACACCGTGGGCATCCTCCTCCAGGAGCCCCCGCTGACCGAGGACAAGACCGTCCTCGAGAACGTCCAGGAGGGTGTTGCCGAGGTCAAGGGCAAGCTCGACCGGTTCAACGAGATCGCCGAGCTGATGGCGACCGACTACTCGGACGCGCTGCTGGACGAGATGGGCAAGCTGCAGGAGCAGCTCGACCACGCCAACGCCTGGGACCTCGACGCCCAGCTGGAGCAGGCCATGGACGCCCTGGGCTGCCCGCCCGGCGACTGGCCCGTGGCGAACCTCTCCGGTGGTGAGAAGCGTCGCGTGGCGCTCTGCAAGCTCCTCCTGGAAGCGCCGGACCTGCTGCTGCTCGACGAGCCCACCAACCACCTCGACGCCGAGTCGGTGAACTGGCTGGAGCAGCACCTCGCCAAGTACGAGGGCACCGTCGTGGCCGTAACCCACGACCGGTACTTCCTCGACAACGTCGCCGGGTGGATCTGCGAGGTCGACCGCGGCCGCCTCCACGGCTACGAGGGCAACTACTCCAAGTACCTGGAGACCAAGCAGGCCCGTCTCAAGGTCGAGGGCCAGAAGGACGCCAAGCGCGCCAAGCGGCTCAAGGAAGAGCTCGAGTGGGTCCGCTCCAACGCCAAGGGGCGGCAGGCCAAGTCCAAGGCGCGTCTCGCCCGGTACGAGGAGATGGCCGCCGAGGCCGACAAGATGCGGAAGCTGGACTTCGAGGAGATCCAGATCCCGCCGGGCCCGCGGCTCGGCAGCATCGTGGTCGAGGTCAACAACCTCAGCAAGGCCTTCGGGGACAAGGTCCTGATCGACGACCTCAGCTTCACGCTGCCGCGTAACGGGATCGTCGGCGTCATCGGTCCGAACGGCGCCGGCAAGACCACGCTCTTCAAGATGATCCAGGGCTTCGAGCAGCCCGACTCCGGCACGATCAAGGTCGGCGAGACCGTCAAGATCTCCTACGTCGACCAGAGCCGCGCGAACATCGACCCGAAGAAGTCGCTGTGGGCCGTCGTGTCCGACGAGCTCGACTACATCAACGTGGGACAGGTGGAGATGCCCTCGCGGGCCTACGTCTCCGCCTTCGGCTTCAAGGGCCCCGACCAGCAGAAGGCGGCCGGTGTCCTCTCCGGTGGTGAGCGCAACCGCCTCAACCTCGCGCTCACCCTCAAGCAGGGCGGCAACCTGCTGCTCCTCGACGAGCCGACCAACGACCTCGATGTGGAGACCCTGTCCTCCCTCGAGAACGCGCTGCTCGAGTTCCCGGGCGCGGCCGTGGTCGTCTCCCACGACCGCTGGTTCCTCGACCGCGTCGCCACGCACATCCTCGCCTACGAGGGCGAGTCGAAGTGGTTCTGGTTCGAGGGCAACTTCGAGTCGTACGAGAAGAACAAGGTCGAGCGGCTCGGCCCGGACGCCGCCCGCCCGCACCGTGCCACCTACAAGAAGCTGACCCGGGGCTGATCGGTCTTGCGGCACATCTACCGCTGCCCGCTGCGCTGGGCGGACATGGACGCGTACGGCCACGTCAACAACGTGGTCTTCCTCCGCTACCTGGAGGAAGCCCGTATCGACTTCCTGTTCCGCCCGGAGAAGGACTTCAAGCAGGGGTCCGTGGTGGCGCGCCACGAGATCGACTACAAGCGGCAGCTCGTCCACCGGCACCGGCCCGTGGACATCGAGCTGTGGGTCACACAGATACGGGCCGCGTCCTTCACCATCACCTACGAGGTGAAGGACGGCGACCAGGTCTACGTCACCGCCTCGACGGTCATAGTGCCGTTCGACTTCGAGGCGCAGCGGCCGCGCCGGATCACCGCCGAGGAGCGTGAGTTCCTGGAGGAGTACCAGGACGACGACAAGGAGGCCGTCGCCGCATGACGGTGCTCCACCTCGCCGACGAGGGGGAGGCGGCGGACCTCGCGGCCTTCCTCTCCCGGCTGCTCCACTACGACCGCGGCGCCGCCGTCCGGCTCCAGGCGGCCGGCACCGCCCTCGCCGTGTTCGGACGGCCGCCCTCCTTCGAGGTGCTGGCCATCCGCGCCGTACGGCTGGCCAAGCCGTACGAGCACGGCCTCGACGTCACGCTCGACGTCACCGTGTCCGCGGGGGAGCTCCTGGAAACCGTGGACGAGGCGGGGGCGACAGCCGCCGTTCCGGGCGCGGTCACCGGGCCGCCGTGGGCCGGGGTGCTGCCGCCGCGCGGCGGGTGGCAGCCCGTGCCGGGGCTGCCGTCACCGGACGCCCTGCGCACGATGGTCGGCGCGGCCGTCGCCGAATTCCGTTCCCGTACGGGTGAGCTGGCGTCCGACGGGCGTACACGCGCCGAGCTCGACCGGATCGGGCGGGACATCTGGTCCCGGTCGGTCGGGGACACCCACCTGCCGGTACGGGCCGTCCACGCCGCCCAGTCACTCGGCTTCCTGCGCCCCGGCGGGCAGTCGGCGGAGGCGGACGTGGGACTGTTCTCCTCGGGGGCCTGGCTCAGGCTGCGGACGCCGTACGGGTCCGTCGCGGTACGGCGGACCGGGCTCGGGGAGCTCGGTCTCAGCGTGCGCTGAGACCGGCCCGAGAGCCTCGCTCCATCATCAGCCCGGCGCGTTCACCATCGACGCCGCCGCGTACGTCAGGTAGTTCCACAGCGTCTCCTCGTGCTCCTCGGAGAGGCCGAGCTCGTCCACGGCGTCACGCATGTGCTTCAGCCAGGCGTCGTGGGCGGCCTGGTCGACGGTGAACGGGGCGTGGCGCATGCGCAGCCGGGGGTGGCCGCGGTTGTCGCTGTACGTCGTGGGGCCGCCCCAGTACTGCATGAGGAACAGCGCCAGGCGCTCCTCGGCCGGGCCCAGGTCCTCCTCGGGATACATGGGCCGCAGGATCGGATCCTCGGCGACTCCCTCGTAGAAACGGTGGACGAGCCGGCGGAAGGTCTCCTCCCCGCCGACCTGCTCGTAGAAGGTCTGCTCCTGAAGCGTGCCGCGCCGAATCTCTTTCACGTCCCCCATGGTCTCAGACCGGGCGACCGAGGACTCAAGGCTTAGGACCACGCCGGTGCTCGCCTCGCGCCGGGTCACGCAGGACAGTGGACATATGGGTACGCACGCTCTCGGCAAGGACAGCAAGGACAGCAAGGGCGACGTGGACGACAGGGGCGAGGGGATCGAGGCCCGCGCCGCCTCGGCCCGCGCCGCACTGGTGCGTGAGATCGAGCTCAGCGGGGCCTTCCGCGCCGATCCGGTGTGGAAGGAGGCCTTCCTCGCGGTCCCGCGCCACCTCTTCGTGCCGTACTACTACGTCGGCGTCGTCGGCGGCTACGAACGCCGCTGGGGCGAGAGTCCCGACCCGCGGGCCCGCGAGCGCTGGGTGGTCGGCGCCTATGCCGACCACCCACTGGCCACGCGGCTGCGCGACGGCGAGCTGGTGTCCTCCAGCAGCCAGCCCTCGCTGATGGCGATGATGCTGGCCGAGCTGCGGGTCGAGGAGGGCGACCGGGTCCTGGAGATCGGCGCCGGCACCGGCTACAACGCGGCGCTGCTGGCGCACCGCCTCGGCGACGACAACGTCACCACCGTCGACCTGGACCCGGAGATCACCGAGTCCGCGCGCCGGCACCTCGCCGACGCCGGGTACCACCCCACCGTCGTCACCGGCGACGGCGCCCGCGGAGTGCCCGAACGCGCCCCCTTCGACCGGATCATCGCGACCTGCACCCTGCCGTCGATCCCACCCGCCTGGATTGCCCAGTGCCGTCCCGGCGCCCGGATCCTGAGCCCGCTCGCCACCGGCCTGATCGCGCTGACGGTACGGGACGCCGGGCACGCGGAGGGGCGCTTCCTGCACACGCCCGCCTACTTCGTACCGCTGCGCGGCGGCGGCCGCCCCGAGCGGGATCCGGCCTCACTGGCGGGGGTGCCGCGCCGGGCCAGGGAGCACGAGCGGTTCCGGTTCCTGCTGGCGCTCACCCGCGGCAGCCTCGATCCGCAGGAGGCGTACGCGCTGTGGGAGCGCGAGGGCATGCCCCAGCGTGAGCGGTACGGCATCACGGTCGTCGGCGACCGCGAGTGGGCGTGGCTGGACGACCCTGAGGGGCCCTACGTGTGGCCCCTCAGGTGACGCCGTTCAAGGCGAGTACTAGCCCCGGTGGATCGTGATCGTCGTCCAGGCGCCCACGTGTACGCGGTCGCCGTCCTGCAGCGGGACCGGGACGAACGGCTGGATCGGTTCTTCCCCGTTGTTGACCGTCGTACCGTTCGTCGAGTTCTGGTCGACGACCGCCCAGCTGCCGTCCGGCTGCTGGACGAGCACCGCGTGCTGGTGCGAGACGCCCGGGTCCTCCGGCGGCACCGACAGGTCGATGTCGGGGGTCTCGCCGGTGGAGTGGCGGCGGCGGCCGATGGTGATCTGGTTGCCCCTGAGGGCACGCTGCTGCTCCGGTGAGTACGCGGGCAGGTTCAGGCCCGCGGCCTCGGGGCCGGAGCGCTGCATCATCGCCATGAAGTACGCGCGGTCCGGGCCGATGGTCGCCGTCCAGGTGCCGCCGCCCTGCTGGGGGTAGCCGGGGCCGGGCGGGGCCTGGGTGGAGCCGGGCTGGGGGTAGCCGTAGCCGCCGCCCTGGCCGGGGCCGCCGGACGTGGCGCCGGGCTGCGGGTAGCCGTAGCCCCCGCCCTGGCCGGGGCCGCCGGACGGCGGGGAGATCACCCAGTCGTCGTCACCGCCACCGAAGGACGGACCGGACGGACCACCCTGCGGTGGTCGGCCGGTCTCCTGCGGGAACCCGGGCGGGGCGGGCGGAGCGGACTGCTGGAACGCCTGCGGGGGCCTGCCCGCCGTGGCACCGGGGCCGGGCGGAGGCGGACCCGGACGTGAAGGGTCGGCACCGAAGCCGCCGGCGGGGCCGCCGGGCTGCGGGAAGCCGTATCCGGAGGGACCGGGCTGACCGGGCTGACCGGGACGACCGGGCGGGTTCGGTCCGCCAGGCCCACCGGGGCCGCCAGGCCCACCGGGACCCGCGGGGCCGCCGCCGAAGCCGGGCGGGCCAGGCTGATTCGGGCCGCCGGGACCACCGGGACCACCGCCAGGCCCACCGGGACCCCCACGGCCGCCGCCGAAGCCGGGCGGACCAGGCTGGTTCGGCCCACCAGGACCGCCGCCGGGACCGGACGGACCACCACCGAATCCGGGCGGGCCGGGCGGACCGGACGGGTTGTGACCACCGGGGCCGCCAGGGCCGCCAGGGCCGCCGGGACCACCGGGGCCGCCGCCGAAGCCGGGCGGGCCAGGCTGGTTCGGCCCACCAGGACCGCCGCCGGGCCCCGAGGGACCACCAAATCCGGGCGGGCCGGACGGGTTGGGGCCGCCAGGCCCACCAGGCCCCGACTGCCCACCCCCGAATCCGGGCGGCCCGGACTGCCGGGACGGCTCACCGCCGAACGGAGGGATCGGTTCGGCAGGCCGGTTCACCTGGGACGGACGCGAGCCCTGGTAGTCGAACGAGTCACCGCCGCCGTACGAAGGGCCGGCCGGCCCACCCGGACCGGGACCCTGACCGGGCCCCTGCGGGAAGCGCGGCCCGCCAGGACCACCAGGTCCACCCGGCCCGCCCGGACCACCCGCGCCGCCAGGCCCCGGCCCCGGAGGCCGAGGTGCCGCAGGGGTGTACGACGTCGCCGTGTTCGTCAGGAAGTTCCACCGGCACTCCTCGCAGAACGGCGCGCCGCCCTCACGGGGCGTGCGGCACTGCGGGCAGAGCTCCGGCTCGTGCTGGCCGCCGGGCGCACCGCCGGGGCCGGGGGGCGGGAAGCCGTAGCCACCGCCGGGAGGCGGGGGCGGCGGCGGGGGTACGGCACCGGCCATGCGGTGACCGCAGACCTCGCACCAGTCGTCGGAACCCGACTGGTGTCCGTTCGGGCAGGTCGGCATGTCGGCGCTTCCCCCTCTCCTTACCGGCCGGTTCGACCGGATTTTTACCAACCCCAAGGGGTCGGGCTCGCAGCTGCTTACGTCACTTCTTTACACGAACAGTCTTTGTCGACCGGGTTTCGAGAGTCATCTCGTCGGCCTCCGCGACCTTCGCCTTCAGTCGCACAGTACCTGTCGCGGCGTCGACCACGTCCACCACCTTCGCAAGCAGTTTCGCAGTATCGGCGTTCCCCGAAGCACTGGCGAGCTGAACGGCCCGGCCCAGTTTGGCCGTCGCCGCCTCGAC
Source organism: Streptomyces sp. NPDC043427 (assembly GCF_056436655.1). Taxonomy (NCBI): domain Bacteria; kingdom Bacillati; phylum Actinomycetota; class Actinomycetes; order Kitasatosporales; family Streptomycetaceae; genus Streptomyces; species Streptomyces sp. NPDC043427. The sequence goes on from NZ_JBWKCC010000033.1 coordinate 35,758, forward strand.
TTCTCCCGCTTTGCGCAGATCGAGGCCCTGTTGGATGACCTGTGCCAGTTCGGCCTGGCCGGTGTAGTGGGCGACCTGGGGGCTGATCGACGTCGAGGCGACCATGTCCTCGGTCCACACGGCCCGTACGAGACCCTGCGCGCCGAGGCTCTGGGCGCTGCCCCCAGGCTGCGGAATGATCAGCGAGACGCGAGCGGCGAGCATCTCCTGGCCGATGTTCGCGGCCGGTACCTCCACGCAGACGTGGTAGTCACGGGACTCATCGCCCCAGGAACCGGTGGGGTAGTCGCCGGCGCGGGGGCCTGCCTCTGTGCGGCGGTCGGTCAGTTCCACGACCGTGGGTGCGACCTGCTTGACGAATTTGATCGTCGTGCCGACCGGCGTCCACAGCCGCAGGGCGACGTCGGCGACCTCCTTGCCCATCGCCGTCTCCATCATCCCCGTGAAGTCTGCGGCGAGGCCGGCCGGGTCGGCGACGATGTCGGCGGTGCCGAGCAGCGAGGACGCGATGGTTGTGACTTCTTTCACTTCCCAGTCGGTGCCCACTCCCCGTGCGTCGCAGGTGAAACGCCCGGCACACGCGTCCAGGGCCGCCTTGAGGTCCTGCGGCGACTCGTGCTCGTTGCGGCCGTCGGTGAGCAGGATGCCGTGGCGGATGGCGACGTCCGCCGAGGACAGCAGGCGGTCGGCGAGGCGCAGCCAGGTGCCGATGGCCGTACCGCCGCCGGCGCTGAGCCTGCGCAGGGCGTCCTTGGCCTGATCGCGGGTGGTGGCGTCGGCGACGGCGAGACGGCCGCCGCCCGGGTAGACCTCCTTGGCGACGTGCGTGCCGCCGATCACCGCGAAGTGCACACCGTCGCGGAGGGTGTCGATCGCGGCGGCGGTGGCGTCGCGGGCGTTGCGCATCTTGGTCGCCGGGTAGTCCATCGAGCCCGAACAGTCGACCATGATCGCCACGGCCGCGTCCGGGCCCTGGCCGGGCGCGTACAAGTGGGGTGCCGCGACGGCACTGCCGACGGTGCCGCCGCCGGTGGCGGTCACCGTGACGATCGCGTTGACCTCGCGGCCGCCCTCCGGCAGGTACTCGTTCTGGTACACGTCCACCGAGAACTGCGGCACGTTCGACTTCGAAAAATTGGCCATGCCTACTCAAATCCCCCTCAGAAACTCCACGTTCGGCGGAGTGATGACGGTGGACGGACCGGTCCCCTCCGGTCCGTCGCGTTGTCCCCTTTTCTGTCGCCTCAGGCGGATCCTGCCCCCTGCGGCGGGGGCGGGAACGGCAGGACGGCCACTGTTACGTTGTCGTGGCCCCCGCCGTCCAGGGCGCGGCCGACGAGGACCCGGGCGCTGTGCAGGGGGTGGGCGGCGGCGTCCAGGGGGACGGCGTCCGCCATCTCCTCGGCCGCCTCCGCGTAGTTCCACAGGCCGTCGGTGCACACGATCACCACACCCGGCCGGTCGGGCTTGAAGGAAGCGGTGTGCGGCTCCAGTTCGTACGCGTCCGCGCCGAGCCAGCCGGTGATGGCGTGGGCACGCTCGTCGGCGTAGGCCTCCGCCTCGCTCATCAGGCCGGCCGCCACCATCTGCGCCGCCCACGAGTCGTCCTCGGTGAGCCGGGCGGGGGGTGCGGTGCGGTCGAGCGGTACCCAGTAGGCGCGGCTGTCGCCGACCCAGCCGACGACGAGGAGTCCCGCGCTGACGACCGCGCCGACGAGGGTGCAGGCGGGAGCGTTCTGGTGCGGGGCGTGCTCGCGGGCCGTGGCGGGCTCGTCGGCCAGCGCGTTGACGGCGTGCGAGGCGGCGACGATCGCCTCGTGCATGGCCTGCTGGGGGTGGGTGCCGTGCGGCAGGGCGGCCAGCAGCGACTCGCTCGCCGCCCGTGACGCCGCGAGCGAGGCGTCGTCCGGGCGGGTCGCCGAGGACACGCCGTCGCAGACGATCGCCAGGACCGCGGGCGAGCCGTCGGGGAGGGTGGTGTTGCCGAGGGCGAAGGCGTCCTCGTTGCGGTGGTGGCGCAGGCCGCGGTCGCTGACCGCGGCCACCGGGCCGAACTCCTGCTCCATGTGGTCCCGTTCCCGTGGCTGGGCGTGTCCGCAGTTCTCGCAGTACCCGTCGTCGTCGACCCGTCCCGCCCGGCACGCCACGCACACCGTGGTCTCCCCGGCGGGCACCGCGACCTCGGCGGCCACGCGCGGATCGGGTGCCTGCAACGGATACTCCTCGGGCTCCGGTGCCCGGTCGAACCGCACACCGGTGGGCGGGGTGGCGCCGACACCCGCCGGGACGGGGGAACCCACGGCCGGTGACACCGGTGACACCGGTGACACCGGGGACGCGGCGGGCGGCGGTGGTGGGACGGGCGCCTGCGTCGGTACATGCGGCGGCGCCGGCATCTCGTCCGGACGCGGCGGCACGGCGGACAGGTCGTATCCGCACGCGCCGCAGAAGCGGTCGCCCGACTCGAGCGGCTCCTCGCAGCTCGGGCACTTCGACAGGGCGGCCTGTTGGGGCATCTGGGACATCAACTACACCCACGTCCGGGGGCGGTAACGGTTGGCACGTTCCACCAGGTCGATTCTCTCCTCACCGCCGGTCGCCAGCCGCGCCAGCGTGCGGTACGAACGCTCCAGGCCGAACCGCAGGCCGCGCTCGTCAAGTCCGCTGCCGAGCAGCGTCCGCCCCCCGGCGGCGGTGGGGACGGAACCCTGGCTACCGGACAGTATCCAGTCCAGGGCGGAGCCGAGAACCTCGGTCGACAGCTGTTCGCGCCGTCTCGGGTCGAGACCGTACGCGTCCAGCGCCTCCACCTGCGCCGCCGCGGCGGTCAGGTCCTCCAGGAACGGTACGTCGGACGCGAGCGCCGTGCGCTGCCGCAGCCGGGCGCGCACCGCGGCCACGCGGGCGGCGGTGTAGTGGATCGACGACTCCGGAACCGACTCCAGCGTCCGTACGGCACCCTGCCGGTCCCCGGCCGCGAGCTGGACGCGGGCCAGCCCGAAGGCCGCGCTCACATAGCTCGGGTCGGTCGACCACACCAGGCGGTAGTACTCGGCGGCGTTGTCGAGTTGACCGAGCACCTCCGCGCACAGGCCGAGCGCCAGCTTCGGCGCGGGCTCACCCGGGAAGGCGTCGTAGATCGCGTCGAAGGAGAGCGCGGAGCCCTCGTGGTCGCCGGTGACCAGCGCCGTCACGCCCCGGTACCAGACCACGCGCCAGTCGTCGGGCCGCTCCTCCTCCAACTCGGCCAGCGAGCGCAGCCCGGCCCCGAAGTCGCCGTTCTCCAGCAGGGCGCGGACCTGCCGCAGCCGCGTCTCGACCGACGAGGTCGGCGCCGCGGCGAGCGCACCTAGCAGCTCGGCGGGCGCGGAGGTCATCAGGCCCGCGAGGAAACCGGCGTTGGGGTCGGCCGGGTCCACCAGCGGCACGGGCAACGCGAGGGACGCGGCGGGGGAGTCGACGGGCCTGACGAGGTTCGCCGCACCAGGAGCGGACAGCGCGACCTGTTCCCGCGCGGGCACCGCCCGTGCCCCCAGCCGCGACACCTCCCCGTCCAGCACCGGGAACAGCTCCGCGTCCGTGACCTTGGTCTCGGGCCCGAACAGCGTCGACAGCGCGGGCCGCGCCCGCCCGGTCTGGAGCGACACCACCTCGCGCAGGACACCCGTCAGCTGCTCCGCCATCTCCTGCGCGGAGGCGAACCGGCGGGCCGGGTCGGGGTCGGTGGCGCGGACCAGCAGACGGTAGAAGGACTCGTACTGGCGGAAGACGTCGATGTTGTCGGGGTCGGGCAGGGAGTCGACGAAGACGTTCGTGTAGCCCTGGAAGTCGAAGGTGAGGACCGCGAGGGTGCGGCCGACGGTGTAGAGGTCGCTCGCCACCGACGGGCCGACCTCCGCGACCTCCGGCGCCTGGTAGCCGACCGTGCCGTAGATGGCCGACTCCTCGTCGTCCATCCTGCGCACCGCGCCCATGTCGATCAGCTTGAGCTGGTCCTCGGTCTGGATCGCGTTGTCGACCTTGAAGTCGCAGTACAGCAGGTTGCGGCTGTGCAGGTGACCGAGGGCCTCAAGGGCCTCGATGCCGTACGCGCACGCCTGCTCCACCGGCAGCGGGTCGCGCTTGCCGCCCTCGGTGCGGCGGGCGTTGGCGATCTCCTTCAGGGACTTGCCGCCGACGTACTCCATGACGATGTACCCGTCCAGCGAACCCGTCCGCTGGTCGAGGTGCTCCACGAAGTTGTAGATCCGCACGATGTTGGCGTGCTCGATCTCGGCGAGGAAGCGCCGCTCGGAGATCGCCGCCTCCATCGCGTCCTGGTCACCGGTGTCCAACAGGCCCTTGAGGACCACCCAGCGGTCGGAGACGGCTCGGTCGACGGCGAGGTAGACCCAGCCCAGACCGCCGTGCGCCAGACAGCCCACGACCTCGTACTGGCCGTGCACCACGTCGCCGGCCGCCAGCTTCGGGACGAAGGAGTAGGGGTGACCGCACTTCGTGCAGAAGCCCTCCGTACGCCCCGGCCGCTCCCCGCGCGCCCGGCCCACCGGCGCGCCGCAGTCGGAGCGCGAACAGAACCGCTTGCGCTCGGGCACCTCCGGGTTGTCCAGGACCATCGCGCGCGGGTCGGGCCGCGGCACCTGCGGGACCGTGACCAGGCCGGCGCCCAGCCGCGCCCGCCCCGAGGAGCCCGCCGACGAACCGGAGCTGCGCACCGACACCGAACGGCCCGTGGAGCGCCCCGACGAGGAGCGCGAGAGGCGCCCCGACACCGAGCGGCGCGACTTCGACGACTGCGACGACGTACGGGAACTGCGGACGCTGGAGCGGGAGCTGCTGCCCGAGCCCTTGCCGCCGCCGGTGATCCCGGTCGGGGGCGACGAGACCATCCCCGTCGGGCTGACGACCGGCGCCAGACCGCAGGTGTCGCAGTACAGCTCGCCGCCGCCCACGTCCTCGTACGACCCGTCGCAGCCCGGCCGCTGACACTTCTGGCCTGCCTGACTCATGTCCCCTGCTCCCCCCTGCGGTCCTCGGGACCGCCCTGCTCCGGCACGCGCGGGGCGCCGAGCAGTTCGGCGGCCGCGTGCTGGTAGCGCAGCACGGCCTGCTCGGCGACGCGCAGGTCGCAGGGCGCGCTCCACAGCATGCGGCGCGCCGCGTCGTACCGCTCCACCAGGAACGGGTCCTCGGCGAGCCCGTGCCGGGCGACCTTCGCCTTGTACGCGTCGAGGCGGCCGCGCAGCTCGGCGCGGACCGCGAGCGGTGCGGTGACCGCGGTCAACGACTCGCGGGCGCGCAGCAGTTCGTCCTCCGCCTTCTGCTCCAGCGACTCGAGCAGTGGGGACAAGCGGTGCCACTGGGCGTGACGGCGGTACTCGGCGGCCGTCGACAGCTGCTCCTGGAGCACGGTCGGCGGCCCGCTGACGACCGGCACCTCCGTCGCCGCGATCTTGGCCAGGACCTCGCCACGCGCGGTGCGCGCCTCGGCGAGCGTGCGGTCCGCGCGGGAGAGCACGTCCCGCAGCTTGACCAGCCGCTGCTCAGCGTCCTGACGAACCGTCAGTACCGCGTCGATCTCCCGGCGTACGTCCTCCAGGGCGCGCGCCTCACGGTCGTACACCGTGGTGTCGGGCCGGCCGCCGCCCGGGGCCGAACTGCCCTGCGCGGGGACCCAGTAGGCGAGCGGGTCGGACACCACCTGCTCGCGCAGGGACGTCAGGGTGCGCGTGATGCGCTCCAGGTCGTCGCCCGCCGGATGCTCACCGGGGCGCACTCCGACGGAGTGGGCGAGCCGACGGGTGCGCTGGAGCTCCGCGGCCAGTAAATCGATCCGCGCGGGCAGCGCCGACCACACGGCGTCGGCGGCGACCACCATGTCCAGCGAGGACGCGTACAGCTCGTTCATCCGCTCCACCAGCGTGACGAGCGAGAAGGTGTGGCTGAGCCGGGCGGTGCCGTGCAGCGTCGGGGCGTTCGCCGTGGCGGCCGCGGAGTCCGCGACCGTGACGGACTCACCGCGCAGCAGCTCCGTCAGCTCCACCAGGTCCTCCCGACTGGACCAGCGGCGCCGCGCGCGGATGTCACGGGCGGAGCGCAACGCGCCGGTGTACGCGTCGAAGTACGCCCACAGCAGCGTGATCGACGCCTCCGCGGCCGTCCAGCGCTCTCTGGTGACACCCGTGAGCTCGGCCCCCTCGAGCAGTCTGCGGCCCGCGTGGTCCTGCAGGGCGAGCAGCGAGGTCTCGATCGCCTCGTGCTCCGCGCCGAGCCGTGCGAGCGCACGGTCCACCTCGTCCCGGTCCATCACCGGCCCGGCGGGGTCCGTGACGCCCATCGATCACCTCTCGCTGCTGTGTGGGTTGTTGGGGGGCTCCGCTGTTGATCGACGTTTCGTCAGCTCGTGTGCAGGTACTCCGGGACGGGCGGCTTCGACGCCGTCGCATCCCGGCCCAGTGTCGCCGACAACCACGTGTCGTACGACGCCTGCCAGCCGTTCGCGCGGTACTCCACCAGGATCTGATTGACCCGGCGTACCAGATCGTCGGCGTCCTTCTTCATCGCCACGCCGTAGTACTCGGTGGTGAAGGCCTTGCCCTTCAGTTCGACCGTCGGGTCCTGCGCGGCCTGGCTCGCCGCGAGCGCGCCGTCGTTGACCACCGCGTCGGCCTCCCCGAGTTGCAGCCTGACCAGGCAGTCGAGCTGGTTGGGGACGGGGGGAATGATGTCGACGGAGGCGGGGACCGCGCCCGTCTCTTTGTCCTTCTTCAGTTTCAGGTACGCCGTCGAACCGGCCGCCGTGCAGACCTTCTTGTCGGCCAGGGTGTCGTCGTAGCCCTTGATCGTCGAGGACTTGGGTGCCAGGACCGTCTGGCCGGTCCTGAAGTACGGCGCGGAGAAGGCGACCTTGTCCGCGCGGTCACAGGTGATGGTCATCGCGCGGACGACCATGTCGACGCGGCCGTCCTGGATCGCCGGGATGCGCTGGTTGGTGGGGATGGCCTTGAACTGGACCGCCTTCGGGTCGCCGAGGATCTCCTGGGCGATCCGGTGGACCAGGTCGATGTCGAAGCCCTCCAGTTCTGCGTCCGCCCTGTTGGGGTCGCGGTAGCCCCAGCGATAGCTGTTCAGGTCGACGCCGACGATGAGCTTGCGCTTCTCGCCCTTGCGGTTCTTGATGTCGGTGATCGTGGGCCCGTCCGCGCCCGACGGCGCCAGCGTCTGCTTCTCCGGTGCCTTGCAGGTGGTGTCCGCGGCATGGGTGCCCGTGGCGGCGCCCGGGCCGCCGGCGCCGGTGCTGCCGTCGCCGGAGGACCGGGCCTGCGGCAGCAGCAGGACGAAGGCCAGCGCGAGGGCGCAGACGACCGCCATCGCGCCCACTCCGCCCCAGCCCTTCAGGCCGGCCCGCACCCGTCGCACATGCATCGTCACGCCCCCTTTCACCGGTACTCCGAAAGCCTGCGCCCGATGCCGAGGACGGCGCCCGCCGCGCCCAGGACGGCGAGGACGGCGGCGCCCAGCGGCAGCCCGCCCATCGCGTCCAGGCCGTCACCGGCCGCCTTCCTGAACTCGTTCTGCTCGTGGGTCAGCGCCGTCGCCAGGTTGTCGTCGACGCTGTCGAAGCACTCGCCGGTCGCGCCCTTGGCGCCGATCACCTTGGCGAGCGCCTGCTGGTAGTTGCCGTTCTCGTCCTCTTCGCGGGCCGTGGCGTGGCGCTTCTTCCACTCCGTCATGTTGCCGACGGCGGCCGTCACCGGCTTCTCGCCCGCCTGGTCGTCGGCGAGCTTCTCCGCCTGGGCGAGGCCCTTGCCGAGGGCCGCCATGTCCTGGGTGAAGTCGTGGTCGTAGGCGTCGACGGTGCTGTCGCCGACCTTGACCGTCTCGGCGCCGCGGGCGACCAGCGTGAGGTTCTCGTTGCCGCGGGCCTTGAGGGAGGCGATGCGGGCGTCGTGCAGGACGTTGAGGGAGCGCACGCCGTGGTCGTAGGAGTCGTTCAGGCCGGCGCGGGCGACGCTGTGGCCGACGACCAGCCAGAGCAGGACGACGGTGGCGGTGGCCGTGGCCGCGACCAGACCGTGGTTCAGGACGCGGTTGGTACGGCGGTAGTTGCGGTGCTGGGCCCAGGCGAGCGCGGCGAGGGTGAGGACGCCGAGGGCGATGGCCGCCCAGGGGTAGGGCGTGGCGTCCGCGTAGTCGGACTCCAGGCGCTGGTTCTCCTTCGTGTAGAGATCCTGCGCGGCCGGGAGCATCTCCTTCTGCATCTTCTCGTTCGCGTACCGCAGATAGGCGCCGCCGACCGGGAAGCCCTGCCGGTTGTAGGTCCGGGCGCGCTCCACCAGGCCCTTGTACTCCGGCAGCAGTTTGTTGAGCTTCGTGATGGTGGCCGCGGAGGGGGAGCCGTCGTCGGAGTTGTTGGCTGCCGTGACGAGCTTCGCGGCGGCCTTGTCGATGTCCTCCTCGTACCGCTTGCGCGATGCGGGGTTCTCCTGGCCGCCGGCGAGGAAGCCGCTGGAGGCGGCGGTGTTGGCGTCGGCGAGCGAGCGGTAGATGTCGGCGGCGGCGGCGCTGAGCGGCTGGCTCTTGTGCAGGACGTCGTCGGCGGCCGCCGTTCTGTCCGTCATCTGCCAGGCGGTGACCGAGCCGAAGGCGACGACGAGGAGGGCCAGAAGAGCGCCGATGATGCGGAGCCGGCCCGGCTCGGTCGTCGCGGCGCTGCGGAGCTGGTCGATGCCCTCCGCGAACGCGGTACGGCGGGGTGGCGGGGGCTGGCTGCCATTGGCCGTCGGCGTGCCGGGGGCGCCGGGGATGACGGGCGGGCCCGGCTGCGACGGGACGGCCGGGATCGTGGGCACGCCGGTTCCCGGTGGTGCCGCGCTGCTCTTCGGCGGGTGTGTCACCTTGACCTCCCCCATGGTCATCTGTCGCCGCAAGTATCGCTGGCGGGACCCATATCCGCACCGGCATTGACTGGATCTTGATCGGATCGCAGTGGAGCGCTCGCGGCACGGGGGCCGGTCTTGTACCACCCCTTGCCCATGAACACGCCGGGGGAATCAGTTCGGTTCCCTGCGGTGGCTCAGTGATCGCGAACGGGGTCACCTGGTTCGACCAGGCCCGTTTCGTAGGCGAGGACGACGGCCTGGGCCCGGTCGCGCAAGCTGAGTTTGGCGAAGATGCGGGCCACGTGGGTCTTGACCGTGGACTCGCTGAGCGTCAACGCGTGCGCGAGTTCGCTGTTGGACAGCCCCCTGCCCATGAGTGTCAGCACCTCGACCTCGCGAGGCGTGAGCAGGGCGAGGTCGCGATGGATCGCGGGGGGCCGCGGGTGCCGGGAAGGGCCGGGGGCGTTGGCGTCGGAAGCGCGGGAGACCACGGACGCTCCGGAGGCGAAGCGTTCCACGAGACGGCGGGTGATGGAGGGCGCGAGCAGCGCGTCCCCGGTGTCGACCAGGCGTACGGCGGCGGCCAGGTGGGCGGGTGTGACGTCCTTGAGCAGGAAGCCGCTGGCGCCGGCGGTGAGGGCCGCGTAGACGTATGCGTCGAGGTCGAAGGTGGTCAGCATGATCACCCGGGTGTCCGGCACCTGCGCGAGGACTCGGCGGGCGGCCTCCAGACCGTCCATCTGCGGCATGCGGATGTCCATGAGCACCACGTCGGGCTGCGTCGCGCACACCGCTTCCACGGCCTCGAACCCGTCGCCGGCCTCGCCGACCACGTCGATGCCACGGCTGGTCAGGATGAGCCGGAAGCCGGTGCGAACCAGTTCCTGGTCGTCGGCGATCACCACCCGGGGGGCGGGGTGCGCGGGGTGCGCGTGCTGTGCGGGGTACGCGGGGTGTGCAGGCTCTGTGGGGTGTGTGGGGTGCGTGGGGTGCGCCGACTCCGCGGGCCGTGCGGGTCGGTCGGGCCCCGGGGGCTGTGCGGGCGTCGTCATGGGCGGTCCAGGGGTATGCGGGCACGGACGCGGTAGCCGCCGCCCAGGCGGCGCCGGGCGTCCAGGTCGCCGCCGTAGACGGCGACCCGCTCGCGCAGGCCGAGCAGTCCGCGTCCGGTTCCGTCCGCGACCCGCTCGCCCGGGCGCCGCCCGGATGCGGGGGGCTCGCCCGAGAGCACGCTCGGCCCGCTGTTCAGGACCTCGACGCGCAGGGAGTTCTCCGCGTACCGCACCGTCACCTGCGCCTTCGTGCCGTCGCCGTGTTTGAGAGCATTGGTCAGGGCCTCCTGGACGACGCGGTAGGCGGTGACGTCGATCCCCGTGGGCAGCGGGCGCGGCTCCCCGGAGATCCGCACCTCCACCGGCAGGCCGGCGAAGGAGATCCGGTCGATCAGCGGGCTGAGCCCGCTCAGGCTCGGCTGGGGCGACAGGTCGGCGTCGTAGGACTCGTCGTCGCCGTCCTGCGCGGGTGCGAGCAGCCCGAGCAGGTGCCGCAGCTCGGTCATGGCACTGCGCCCGGCGGTCTCGACGGCGCCCATCGCGGCCGCCGCCTCGTCGGGCATGGTCCGCAGCACCTCGCGGGCGGCCCCGGCCTGGACCACCATGAGGCTCACGTTGTGGCTGACGATGTCGTGGAGGTCGGCCGCGATCCGGGCCCGCTCGGCGCCGACCGCGGCCTTCGCCGCGCCCTCCCGCTCCCGCTCCAACAGCCACCCCCGCTCCTCGACGGCCGCCCGGTGCCGCCGCCGGGCCCGCACCAGTGCGACGCTCAGCAAGACGATCGTCCCGCAGGACAGCGCCCACGCGCCGACGAGCCACACCATTCCCCAACTCCCCACCCGCCCAAGGCTCCCAGCCCCGGGCCCGCACCACATCATTCTCCGGGACCGGCTCCCTACATCCCCAGGACGACGACCCGCTCCGCTTACATCCTCTGAGGGACGCCACTTCCCTCCCGCCCCTTCTAGTTTCGTGCCATGACTACTGATCGGGACAGGGCGGGGGACGTCGTCGTACGCCTGGACGGTGTGCGCAGGGAGTACGGCGACGTGAAGGCGCTGGACGGTGTGTCCCTGGAGATCCGCAGCGGGGAAGCGGTCGCGATGATGGGGCCCTCCGGTTGCGGCAAGTCCACGCTGCTCAACATGATCGCGGGGCTGGACCGGCCGACCTCCGGTACGGTGCTGGTCCAGGGACAGGACCTGGGGACTCTGAACGAGACCCGGCTGGCGCTGTTCCGGCGACGGCACATCGGCATGATCTTCCAGTTCTTCAACCTCATCGACGACCTGCCGGCCCTGGACAACGTCGCGCTCGCCGCACAGTTGACCGGCACCTCCGCCCGGCACGCGCGCCGCCGGGCACTCGAACTCCTCGACGAACTGGGCATCGCCGAACGCAAGGACACCTACCCGGCCGCACTGAGCGGTGGGGAGCGCCAACGGGTGGCCGTGGCCCGGGCCCTGATGAACCGTCCGGCCCTGCTGCTGGCGGACGAGCCGACCGGCGCGCTGGACAGCCGCTCGGGAGAACAGGTGATGGACCTGCTGATCGACCTCAACCAGATCGGTCAGACCCTGCTGATCGTCACCCATGACCCGAACCTGGCCACCCGCTGCGCCAGCCGTCTGGTCGAGCTCGCCGACGGCCGGATCACCCGGGAGAGCACGCTGGAGCCCACCGCATGAGCGCCGTGTGGAGAACCGCGCGCGCGGCGGTACGCCGGCGCAGGGTCCAGACGATCGTCATCGGGCTCGTCGTCCTGTGCTCCACCACGACCGTCCTGCTCGGGCTGGGGTTGCTCACCGCGGCGTCCGCGCCCTTCGACAGGGCCTTCGCCGCGGAACGCGGCGCCCACGCGACGGCGACCTTCGACCTCACCGGCACCACGGACGCCCAACTGGCCAGGACCGCGAAGCGACCCGGGGTCGAGGCCGCCGCCGGCCCCTTCGGGCAGGCCGTGCTCGAGATGCCCGCGGGCTGGCTGTGGATGCCCGCGAGTTCCGTCACCGTCGTCGGCCGGGCCGCACCGGACGCCCCCGTGGACCGCATCCGTCTCCTGGAAGGCCGCTGGGCCACCGCTTCCGGCGAGATCGTCGTGAACTGGCCCGCCAGTGGCACCCCCGGCCCCGACCTCCTCGGCACGAAGCTGAAACCCAGGGGAGCGCCGGAGTTCACCGTCGTCGGCTTCGCCAGCAGCATGAGCAGGTCCGCCGGCGCCTGGGTCTCACCCGCACAGATGGCCGCACTGCACCCCACCGCCGCCCAGATGATGTACCGCTTCACCGGTTCCTCCGAGACGGACCGGCAGGTCCGCGACGAACTCGCCGAAGCCATCGAGGAACTGCCCAGCGGATCACTGACCACCACACAGACCTACGTGACGCTCAAACGGGCCTTCTCCGCACAGGTCGACGCCTATCTGCCGTTCATGACGCTCTTCGGTGTCCTGGGCCTGCTGGTCGCCGTCCTGATCGTCGGCAACGTCGTCAGCGGAGCGGTCGTCTCCGGCCACCGGCACATCGGTGTCCTCAAGTCCCTGGGGTTCACCCCGAACCAGGTCATGGCGGTCTACCTGACCATGGTCTGCGTGCCCGCGGTCATCGGCTGTGTCCTCGGCACCCTCCTCGGCACCGCGCTGGCCGGCCCCGTCCTGCGGATGGCCTTCACCGGCATCGAGACCGGCGGCGCCGCCATCGGCACCAGCCCTTGGCCGTCCGTCGTCTGCCTGCTGGGCATGCCCGCCCTCGTCGTCGCCGCCGCGCTGATCCCCTCGGTGCGCGCGCACCGGCTGTCCGCCGCCCAGGCCGTCACCGCGGGCAGCGCACCGCGGCCCGGCCGCGGACTGCGCGTCCAGCGCGCGCTTGCCGGCACCCGGCTGCCGCGCCCGCTGAGTCTGGGCCTGGGCCAGCCCTTCACCCGTCCCGGCCGTACCGCGCTCACCCTGGCGGCCATCGTCCTCGGCGTCACCACCGTCACCCTGACGACGGGACTGACCAGCACCATGGTCGCGTACGGCAACGTCGGCAAGGGCGACGGGGCTGCGCGGGTCGACGTACGGGCGGGTTCGCCCGCCGCCCACCAGCGGGTGCGGAAGCTGACCGACGAACAGACCGAGGAACGACTGCGTTCGCTGCCCGGCGCCGACCGGGTCACCGCCCGCGCGTTCGCCAAGGCACGGCTCGCCGACCACACCCAGAGCGTGTACGCCGACTTCTACCGGGGGGACACCCAGGACCTCGCCTCCGGGATCGTCGAGGGACACTGGCCGGCCCGCGCGGGCGAGGCGGCGGCCGGGCCCGCGTTCCTGCGCCAGCACGGGCTGTCCCTGGGCGACACGATCACGCTGCAGCTGGGCGGCGAACAGACCCGCATGACCGTCGTCGGCGAACTCATGGAGGGCAACGCCCAGGCGGTGGAGTCCAACTGGCCGACACTGACCCGTCTCGCCCCGAGAACCCCGGCGACCGAGTACACGGTCCGGCTCGCTCCCGGCACCGACGCACGCGCCTACGCCGACGCGGTCGAGGCGGCCGACCCCGGCCTGTATGCGACGCCGAGAGGTTCGGGCAACTCCGCCACCGTCACGGTCGTCGGCTTCGCGTCGGTGTTCACCCTGCTGCTGACGGTCGTCGCGGCGCTCGGGGTGTTCAACACGGTCCTGCTGAACATCCGGGAACGCCGCCGCGACCTGGGCATGCTGAGGTCGATCGGGATGACGCCACGCCAGGTCGTCGCGATGACGGTGACCTCGGTGGCCGGGGTGGGCGCGGTCGGCGGGCTGCTCGGCATCCCCCTCGGTATCACGGCCCACCGATGGGTCGTGGACAACGTCGGAGTGATCTCCTTCCCGGAATCCATGAAGGACGTCTGGCACGCCCCGCAGTTGGCCGCGCTGGCTCTCGCCGGCGTCGCGATCGCCGCCCTGGGCGCCCTGGTCCCGGCCCGGTCGGCGGCCCGGCTCACCATCGCGACGGTCCTGCACAACGAGTAGGGCCCCCGCACCGGTTCATGACGACTCCAGGCCCAGGCCCGTGGCGCGGAAGAAGCCGTGCGGGCCGTGGGTGCCGGTGCCGAGGCCGGGGCGGCGGGCCGTCACGCCGTGGTGGGGGGAGGTGACGCCCCGGGCCGCGAGTTCGGTGGTGATCAGGGCGGCCACCTGGGTGGCCGTCTCCTCCGTCGGCTGCTTGTACTCCGCCTTCCAGCGCCGGCCCGCCGGCCGCCAGCCCGCCGCCCTCATCGCCTCGGCCACCTCCTCGGGGTCGCCGGCACGGCTGCCGACGCGCAGGAGGACGCCCTTGACGGTGTCGTACGTGAAGGACAGGCCGCCGCTGACGAGGGCGCTCGCGATGCTGAACGTCACCTTCTCACCGGGGCGTTGGACGGGAAGCTGTTCGATCCACGCCCTCAGGAGGGTCTCCAGGGCCTCCCTGAGGTGGGGGAGGTTCAGCGCGAGACGGCCGCCGGGGAGGTAGGTGGCGGTGTCGCCGGGGCCGTACAGGACGAGCTGCCAGCTGTAGGGGAGGAGGGGGAAGTCGCTCGGGCCGTCCGGGCCGCCCGTCGGGCCGCCGTGTTCGAAGGTCGCCAGCTCCTCGTCCTCGACCTCGGCCGCCGGACTCGTCTCGATCCACACCGAGCGCCCGTCCGCGCGCAGGCGCAGCAGACGGGCGTCCTCGCCCCTCGTACGCCAGCGGACGTCGGGGCCGGTGGGGCCGCCGCCGTAGATCGTCGGCTCGCCGATGACACCGCGCACCGCGTGGTAGACCTCGCCGAAGACGTCCCGGCGCCGGTCCAGGGACGGTGTCTCCTCGAAGGCGTACAGGCGCAGGTGCTCCGTCGCGTCGGGCGCCGGGGCGTCGTACAGCGCCGCGACGGACGTCGCGATCAGCTCGGCCGTGGCAGCACCCGTATGGCGGGCCTCCGAGGGCTGGAGCACCGGCTGGAGGGCGATCCACGCCCAGCGGTCGTTGCTGTGCAGGAGCATCGTCCGCTCCTTCGACTGCCAGCGCAGGCCGTGGCCGTCGGCGGCGGCCGGGACGGGCGTCGGGGAGCCGATCCCGGCGAGCGCCGCCGCCAGCTGCCCGAGGGCCCGCTCGCGCTCCTCCGCGGGCGTGGGCAGCGCGAACTCCAGCAGGCGCAGCTTTGCCCGCACGAAGTCGGGCGCCTTCGGCTCCCGCATGTCCAGGTGCAGTTCGGGGCCGAGCGAGCCACCGACGCCCCTGCTCGGCTCCAGGCCCACGACCAGCAGGTCGGCGAACTCGCGCCGTATCTTCCAGTCGGCGTGGGTGTCCACGAGGGATTCCACGTGCGCGCGGGTCCACTGCCAGTCGAGGTCGTGCAGGGTGCGCACATGCCGTACGGCGGAGGCGAGATCGGTGGGCCACGTCACGGAGTTGGAGTTCTCGGAGGTCGATGCGCTCATGGAACGATCATCGCAACCGCCACTGACAACGCCCCTCGCAGCAGCCCGCCCGGACCCGCAGCAGCCCACCCGCGCCCTCAGAAGTGCCCCCGCACCCGCTCCTGCGCCTCCACCCCCGCCCCCACCCGATCCAGCCCCAGCAGCGCCGCACCCAGGACCGGGCGGGTCGTCACCACGCGCGGTACGGCCTTCGGTGCGCGGGTGGCCAGCAGGCCGGTGATGCCGTCCTCCAGCTGGGGGTGCCGTGCCATGAGGACACCACCGCCCAGCAGGACCGGTGTCTCTTCGCCCAGGAGGTCCAGGCGCGACAGCGCCACGACCGCCATGGTGACGACTTCCTCGGCCAGGCGGTCGACGATCGCGCGGGCCACCGGGTCGCCCCCGGCCGCCGTCGCGAACAGGACGGGCGTCAACTCGTGCCGCCGCGCGGGGGCGATGTGCTCCAGGTGCAGCGCCTCGATGAGCGCGTACATGGTGTCCAGGCCGAAGTGGGCCGGCAGCGTGCGCGTCAGCCCGGTCGGGCCGCCGCGGCCGTCCTCCGCGCGGGCCGCGTGCCACACGGCCTCCTCGGCGAGCCCCCAGCCGCCGCCCCAGTCGCCGGAGAGGCGGCCGAGGGCGGGGAAGCGGGCCGTGCGGCCGTCGGGGCGCATGCCGACGCAGTTGATGCCGGCGCCGCAGACCACGGCGACGCCCTTGGGTTCGGCCACGCCCGCCCGCAGGATCGCGAACGTGTCGTTGCGGACCTCGACGGTCGTGCCCCACGCGCGCGCGTGCAGCGCGGCCGCCAACTGCTCCTCCTCCACGGGCAGGTCGGCGTTGGCCAGGCAGGCCGAGACATGGGCGACGGAGGTGACCCCGGCCAGGGCGTACGCCTGCGCGACGGTCTCCGCGAGGGCGTCGACCGCCGCTCCCGTCCCCACCGCGGGCGGCCGGAAGCCGCCGCCGCGGGCCGTGGCCAGGACGTCTCCGTCGGCCGCCACGACCGCGACGTCGGTCTTGCTGTTGCCGGCGTCGATGGCGAGGACGCCGTCGGTCAGG
Source organism: Streptomyces sp. NPDC043427 (assembly GCF_056436655.1). Taxonomy (NCBI): domain Bacteria; kingdom Bacillati; phylum Actinomycetota; class Actinomycetes; order Kitasatosporales; family Streptomycetaceae; genus Streptomyces; species Streptomyces sp. NPDC043427. Next base: position 52,152 of record NZ_JBWKCC010000033.1, read on the forward strand.
CCCACGCGAGATGCTCCCGGTTGTGTGCGATCAGCTGGTCGGTGAGGGCGTCGGCGTACTCGTACTGCCCGACGAGGGGGTGCGCGAGCAGGGCCCGGAACACCCGGTCCCGGCCGCCCTCCAGGGCCGCGCCGAGGGCCAGGTCCTCGTACGCGGTGACGTTCGCCATGAGCCCTGCCTGGAGCGGATCCACCGCCGGTACCGGCAGCGGGGTCGGACCGGACGGGCCCACCGCGGCCTGCACCTCGATCACCGCGTCCGCGGGGAGGAACGGCAGGGTGCCGTTGTTGACGGTGTTCACCACCTGGTAGGGGCTCCCCCCGCCGCCGAGCAGCGCGGCCGCCAGGTCCACCGCCGCCTCCGAGTAGTAGGCACCGCCCCTCTTGGCGAGGAGCTCCGGCTTCTCGTCGAGGGCCGGGTCGCTGTACATCTTCAGCAACTGCCGCTCCATCTCCGCCACTTCCGCGGCACGGGACGGCTTCGTGCGCAGTTCTCGTACGACCTCGTCATGCGCGTAGTAGTAGCGCAGGTAGTACGAGGGGACCACCCCCAGCCGGTCGAGCAGCGGGCGGGGCAGGTGCAGGTCGGCGGCGATCGTGTCCGCGTGGCCGGCCAGCAGCTTGGGCAGCACGTCCTCGCCCTCGGGGCCGCCCAGGCGCACGCCGGTCTCCCAGGTGAGGTGGTTGAGGCCCACGTGGTCCAGGTGCACGTCGGCGGGCGTGACGCCGAGCAGCGCTGCGAACTTCCGCTGGAAGCCGATCGCCACGTTGCACAGGCCGACCGCCTTGTGCCCGGCCTGGAGCAGGGCGCGGGTGACGATGCCGACCGGGTTGGTGAAGTCGATGATCCAGGCGTGCGGGTTGGTACGGCGGACCCGTTCGGCGATGTCGAGGACGACCGGGACCGTGCGCAGCGCCTTGGCGAGGCCGCCCGCGCCGGTCGTCTCCTGGCCGACGCAGCCGCACTCCAGCGGCCAGGTCTCGTCCTGCTCGCGGGCCGCCTGGCCGCCGACGCGCAGCTGTAGCAGGACCGCGTCGGCGCCGTCGACGCCCGCGTCCAGGTCGCCGGTCGTCACGACCCGGCCCGGGTGCCCCTGCTTGGCGAAGATGCGCCGGGCCAGCCCGCCCACCAGCTCCAGACGCTCCGCCGCCGGGTCGACGAGCACCAGCTCCTCGACCGGCAGGGTGTCCCGGAGACGGGCGAACCCGTCGACGAGTTCGGGGGTGTAGGTCGAGCCTCCGCCGACCACGGTGAGTTTCATATGTCGCTCAACCCTTTACTCCGGTGAGGGTGACACCTTCGACGAACGCCTTCTGGGCGAAGAAGAACACGAGGATCACGGGTGCCATGACCAGTACGGTCGCGGCCATGGTGAGGTTCCAGTCGGTGTGGTGGGCGCCCTTGAACGATTCCAGGCCGTAACTCAGGGTCCACGCGGCGGGGTTCTCCGAGGCGTAGATCTGTGGTCCGAAGTAGTCGTTCCAGGCGTAGAAGAACTGGAAGAGGGCGACGGCGGCGATGCCGGGCTTCGCCATCGGGATCACGACCCGCAGCAGGGTGCGCAGGTCACCGCAGCCGTCCACCTTCGCCGCGTCCACGTACTCGTTGGGGATGGTCGTCAGGAACTGGCGCAGCAGGAAGATCGAGAACGCGTCACCGAACGCCATCGGGATGATCATCGGCCACAGCGTGCCCGAGAGGTCCAGCTGTTTCGCCCAGAAGAGGTACATCGGGATGACGACCACCTGCGGCGGCAGCATCATCATCGAGATCACCAGCATGAGCGCCAGATTGCGGCCCCGGAAGCGGAACTTGGCGAGGGCGTACGCCACCGGGAGGGACGAGACCACGCTGAGGGCCGTGCCCAGGCCGGCGTAGATCAGGGTGTTCTTCCACCAGGTGAGGAAGCCCGGGGTGTCGAAGACCTTGCGGTAGTTGGCCCACTCCCAGGTGTGCGGGATCAGATCCCGGCTGAGCGACTGCGTGTCGCTCATCAGCGAGGTCAGGAAGACGAACACGAAGGGGAGGGTGAAGAACAGGGCGGCGGCGACACCGAGGGAGTGGACCGCGATCCATTCCAGGAGCGCCCGGCGGCGGGCGGTGCGCTCGGCCGGCGAGGACGACGGGGCCTGCGACTCCACCGGCCGGTCCAGTACGTGGGTCATGTCAGTCACCTGCCTGGATGAGACCGCCCCGGCGTCGCATCAACAGCGCGGTGAACGCCATCGACAGCGCGAACAGGACCAGGGCCACGACACACGCCGAGCCGTAGTCGAAGCGCTGGAAGCCGAGGTTGTAGACGAGCTGGGGGAGGGTGAGGGTGGAGTGCTCCGGGTAGCCGGGCTCGAACAGGGTGCCCGCGCCCTGGATCACACCCGAGGCGACCTTCCCGGCGACCAGCGGCTGGGTGTAGTACTGCATCGCCTGGATGACACCGGTGACGACGGCGAACATGATGATCGGCGAGATGTTCGGCAGCGTGATGTGCCGGAACCGCTGCCACGGCGTCGCACCGTCCAGCTCCGCCGCCTCGTACTGCTCCTTCGGTACGTCGAGCAGCGCCGCCATGAAGATCACCATCAGGTCGCCGACGCCCCACAGGGCCAGCAGGGTGAGGGCCGGCTTGGACCAGGTCGGGTCGTTGAACCAGCCCGGCGCCGGGATACCGATCTTCTCCAGCACCGAGTTGACCGGTCCCGTACCGGGGTTGAGGAGGAAGGCGAAGGCCATCGTCGCGGCCACCGGCGGGGCCAGGTAGGGCAGGTAGAAGAGGGTGCGGAAGACGCCCGTACCCGTCTTGATCTTCGTGATGAGCAGGCCGATCCCGAGTCCGAACAGGACCCGCAGGCTCACCATGATCACGACCAGCCAGAGAGTGTTGCGCAGGGCGGGCCAGAAGAAGGGGTAGTGCTCGAAGACGTACGTCCAGTTCTTCGTTCCGCTCCAGGTCGGCGGCTTGAAGCCGTCGTAGTGCATGAACGAGAAGTAGACCGTCGAGATCATCGGGTACGCGAAGAAGACCGCGAAGCCGATCAGCCAGGGCGAGAGGAAGGCGATGGTACGCAGTGCCCTTTTTCCGCGCTTCGCCGCGAGGCCTGCTCGGCGGCGCTTCGACGCCGGGGTGACGGTGTTCATCGCTACTTGGCCTGCGCGATGTCGGTGTCGATCTGCTGGGCCGTCTTCTCCAGGCCGGCCTTGAGGTCCTTGACCTTGCCGCTCTCGTAGTCGTAGCCGAGCTGCTGGATCGTGGTGAGGTACACGCCGCCGTTGATCGAGGCGGGAGCGGACGTCGAGTCCGGGTTCGCGGCGATGTCCAGGAACGTCTTGAAGCGCGGGTCGTACTTCAGCTTCGGGGACTTCAGGGCCTCCAGCGTGGAGGGCACGTTGTGGATGGAGTTGGAGAAGCCCACGACGGCGTCCGTGTCCGTGGTCATGTACTTCACCAGTTCCCAGGCCGCGTTCTGCTTCTTGCTGGTCGCGGCGACGCCGGCGATGGTGCCGGTGATGTAGCCCTTGCCGTACTGGGCCGCCTGGTCGTCGGGGACGGGCAGCGGGGCGACGCCGATCTCGAACTTCGGCTTGGCGTCCAGGGCCATGCCCAGGCGCCACTCGCCGTCGAGCTGCATGGCGACCTGCCCGGTGTGGAAGGGGTGCTTGGGGCCCCACTCGTCGCCCAGCGTGGCGCGGTAGGTCTCCAGCTTCTTGTAGCCGCCGAGTTCGTCGACGAGCTTCTTCTGCAGGGTGAACGCCTTCGCGAACGCGGGGTCCTTCGCGACGTTCGACGTGCCGCTGGAGTCGAAGTAGGTCGGGGAGAACTGCCCGAGGTAGTGCTCGGTCGTGGTCTCCCAGCCGTGGTAGTCCGGCATGAAGCCGAGCTGCTTGTACGTGTTCCCCTGGGGGATCGTCAGCTTCTTCGCGTCGGCCTCGAACTCCGACCAGGTCTTCGGCGGGCTCGTGATGCCGGCCTTCGCGAACGCCGTCTTGTTGTAGTAGAGCCCGTAGGCGTCGCCCAGCAGCGGCACCGCGCACCGGTCGCCGTCGAACTGGGTGTACTCGTTCATCGCCTTCGGGAAGGTGGCCGCCGGGTCGATCCCGGCCTTCTGGAAGAACGGGTTGAGGTCGACCAGCGCACCCGACGAGCAGAACCTGCCCACGTTGGTCGTGGTGAAGGAGGAGATCACGTCGGGCGCCTTGTCGCCGCCCGCGCGCAGCGCCTGGTTGATCTTGTCGTCGGTCATGTTGCCGACGATGTTCACGTGGATGTTGGGGTGCGCCTTCTCGAAGCCGGCGACGAGCGACTTGACGGCCTTCACCTCGTTGGGCGCGCTCCAGGCGTGCCAGAAGTTGAGGGTCGTCTCCTTGGAGGCGTCGTCGCTCGCGGCCGACTCGGACTGGCCGGTACAGGCGGTGGCGAGCAGGGTGAGCGAGGCGGTGGCGGCGAGCGCGAGGGCCGTCTTTCGTGACATTCCGGGCATGGCAGGGTCTCCCAGGGCAGGGCAGGGCAGGGCAGGGCAGGGCAGGGCGGTGTGGTGAGGGACGACGGGGGAGCGGGGTGGGGCTGGGGAGGGGGGTGGGGCTTTGGAGCGCGGGTGGTTCAGCGCGAGGTGTCGAAGACCTCGTCGCGGGTGGCGGCCAGCGCGCTCTCCAGTGCGCCGCGCAGCACGGGATGGGCGTGGACGCCGCCGACGACGAGCCGGGGCCGGGAGGCCGCCAGCTCCTCCAGCTCGGCCTGGACCAGGGTGCGCAGCACCTCGCCGCCCGAGGTCAGCGAGGCACCGCTGAGGACGACGAGTTCGGGGTCGAGGACGGAGACGAGCGAGGCGAGACCGGTGGCGAGCCGGGTGGCGTACGTCTGAAGCAGCAGCCGGTTCAGGACCGTGTCCTGCGTGGCGGCCCGCTCGACGAGAGCGGCGGCCACCTCGGCGTACGGTCCCGAGGGGATCCCGGTGATGCCGAGCTCCCGGGCCAGCTGGGGGATGGCCTGTGAGCCGGCGAGTTCCTGGTATCCGCCACTGTTGGCTTTGGTCACCTGGCGGACCAGGGGCGCCCCCGGAACCGGTAGGAAACCCACCTCTCCCGCGCCGCCGGTCCAGCCGCGGTGCAGCCGGCCGCCGAGGACGAGGGCGGCACCGAGGCCTCCCTCGTTCCACAGCAGCACGAAGTCGTCGTGGTCCCGGGCCGCGCCGAGCCGCTGCTCGGCCACGGCCACGAGGTTGACGTCGTTCTCGTACTCGACCGGCATCGGCAGCGCGGCGGCGAGGTCGTCGAGCAGCGCGGGGGAGTGCCAGCCGGGGAGGTGTGAGGCGTAGCGCAGGCGGCCGGTGTTGGGGTCGAAGGCGCCGGGTGTGCCGATGACGAGCCGTCGGACGTCGTCCCTGGCCAGGCCGGCCGCCTTCACGGCGCCGTCGAGGGCGTCGGTGACCTGCTGGACGACGGACCGCACGGGCCGCCTGCCGGGGGTGAGCAGTTCGTACTCGCCGACCGTGCGGCCGGTGATGTCGGCGACGGCGGCGAGGAGGCGTTCGGGGGTGACGTCGAGGCCCGCGGCGTATCCGGCGGCCGGATTCACCTCGTAGAGCTGGGCGTTGGGGCCGGGTCGGCCCTCGCTGGTGCCCGTGGCGAGGACGAGTCCCGCCGCCTCCAGGCGGGCCAGGAGCTGGGACGCGGTCGGCTTGGACAGGCCGGTGAGCTTGCCGATTCGGGTGCGGGACAGCTGGCCGTGGGTCAGCAGCAGGTCGAGCGCGGCACGGTCGTTCATGGCGCGCAGGACGCGCGGGGTGCCCGGCGTACCGGCGGTTCCTGCCATGGGTCGACACCTGCCTTTCAACTGTGCAGCTTTTCAGTGACCCGGGAGGGAAGTCCATCCGGTGGTTTGGAGGAGGCCTCCCACGATCACTGTTAGGAAAGTTTCCTATCCGGTGGGGAGGAAGGTAAGCCCGCCGCGGAGGGGCCGTCAAGAGACGTTGGCCGGATTCATGGCATGGAGCGGGTGTGAAACGACAAGAGGCGGCGCCCGGAACACTCCGGGCGCCGCCTTTGAGGTGAAGGCGCTGCCTACTTCGCCGCCGGCCTCGGCTGGGCGATCGGGGAGGCCGCCGCGGACTGGGGGGACTCCGCGTTCGCGTACACCGACGGGGCGGCGACCGCCGCCGTCGCGTCGAGGGCCGCCTCCTCCTCGGGGACGGCCGTCGCGCCGCCGACGATGCGGATGTCCGCCGCGTCGAAGGCCCGCTTGACGCGCCAGCGCAGCTCACGGGCGACGGTGAGGGACTTGCCGGGCATGGTCTTGGCCGAGATGTGGACGACCATCGAGTCCAGGAGCACGCTGTCCAGGCCGAGGACCTCGATCGGGCTCCACAACAGCTCGTTCCAGGGCTCTTCCTTGCTCATCTTCTCGGCGACCTCGTCGAGGATGGCCTTGACCCGGTCCAGGTCCTCGGACGCCTTCACGGTCACGTCGACGCCGGCCGTCGCCCAGCCCTGGGACAGGTTCCCGATGCGCTTGACCTCGCCGTTTCGGACGTACCAGATCTCGCCGTTGTCGCCGCGCAGCTTCGTCACGCGCAGCCCGACCTCGATGACCTCGCCGGAGGCCACGCCCGCGTCGATCGTGTCGCCGACGCCGTACTGGTCCTCGAGGATCATGAACACGCCGGAGAGGAAGTCTGTCACCAGGTTGCGGGCGCCGAAGCCGATGGCCACACCGGCCACACCGGCGGACGCCAGCAGCGGCGCGAGGTTGATCTGGAACGTGGACAGCACCATCAGCGCGGCCGTGCCCATGATCAGGAAGGACGCCACCGAGCGCAGCACCGAGCCGATCGCCTGCGAGCGCTGCCTGCGCCGCTCGGCGTTCACGAGGAGACCGCCCAGCGCCGTGCCGTCCACCGACTGTGCCGTGCGGCTCATGCGGTCGATCAGCTTGGTGATGGCCCGCCGCACGACCACTCTGAGCACCGTCGCTATGACCAGGATCAGCAGGACCCTGAGTCCGATCGCGAGCCACGTCGACCAGTTCTGCTCGACCCAGCCGGCGGCGTTCGTCGCGCTCTCCTGGGCGTCCTGGAGCGTGGGCACCGTCGGTGCCGTCGTCTCCGAGGGGGACGGGGAGGGCGACGGCGACGAACCGGCGGCCAGTACGACGGCGTCCGCAGGGGACATGGACACGGCAGGTACCTCCAGGTGCAACGGTCCACCCGTTCCGGTACGGCGGTCAGGTCGTCCAAGTCACGGATCGGTCACCGGACGGGCAGAACCACCACACTAACGGGGCATTGTGTGGGGGACGGACCGATGTGTGAAGGAGAGACTGTGCTCACCTGGGCTTGAACCGGTCATGATCCTGGGGATGTATCAGGGTGTGGTCGAAAACACTCCCAGCCCGTTACCGGGACATGGTGGCGCTTCCACCAGGCATGAGGAGAGACTGACTGCACATCGTCCCGGCGCGAGCCACGCGCCGCCGACGCCCAAGGAGGCATCCGTGCCGCATGTCCTGGTCCTCAACGCGTCGTACGAGCCGCTCGGCGTCGTACCGCTCCGCCGCGCGCTCGTCCTCGTCCTGGAGAACAAGGCTGTCTCCCTGGAGGAATCCGGCGCCTTCATGCACAGCGCAACCGTCACAGTCCCCGCACCCAGCGTGGTCCGGCTCAAGCGATTCGTCCGGGTTCCCTATCGGGGGCCCGTTCCTCTGACCCGTCGAGCGCTCTTCGCCCGCGACGGGGGCCGGTGCATGTACTGCGGTGGCGTCGCAACCAGCGTCGACCACGTCATCCCGCGCAGCCGCGGGGGCAAGCACGTCTGGGACAACGTGGTGGCGTCCTGCCGCCGCTGCAACCACGTGAAGGCCGACCGACACCTCGTCGAGATCGGCTGGCGGCTCCGCCACAAACCCGCCCCGCCGTCCGGCCTGGCCTGGCGCATCATCGGCACCGGCCATCGTGACCCGCGCTGGATGCCGTACCTGCAACCGTACGGCGCCGATGACGCCCTGGCCCGGATCGACGGCATCTCCGCCTGACGATCCGGGCCTTCGTATTGCCCGCCCCGAGGGTCCCCTGCGCTCCCGGGGCGGGCTGTCCTGGTGCGCTTCCGCGCGCTTTTCCGGTGCACTTCCGTGCGTGCTACACGTAACGCAGCTCCGCCGGGTGCACCGAGCGGCGCAGCAGAGGCAGTGAGGTGGCCGCCGCCAGCAGACAGCACGCGTACACGGCCACCGGGACCAGCAGTGCGACGTACGGCACGCCCGTGGGGGCGTCCATGGGCAGCGAGGCGTACCAGACACCGATCGCCATGCCCCCGACCCCCGCCACGGCCACCGCGGGTGCCAACGGCAGCGCGGTCTCCAGCAGCAGCGCCCGGCCCAGCACCGTCCGCGGCACTCCGGCGGCGGCCTGTGCGGCGAGGCCCCGGCGGCGGTTGGCCAGGGACTCGGCGGTGCCGACGGCCAGCCCGGAGAGGGTGATCGCGAGGGCGACCGCGATCGCGGCGGCGGTGAGGTTCAGGCCCGTCGTGTAGAAGGACATGTCCATCGCGAGCTCATTGCGCTCCTTCATGACGTTCAGCTCGGTCAGGAGCGTCTGCCGGATCCCCACGAAGCCCGTGCCGACGACCGTCACCAGCAGCACTGCCGCGTGGGTGCGGGCCGCGGCCCACGGGTCCTCGCGCAGCCGCTCCGCCGCGATCAGGGTCGCCGCCGACCGGGCCCGGGCCGCCAGCAGCCGCCCGGTGACCTTGGCCGCGGCACCCGCCAGCCACACCGTGCCCGCGCCGACCGCCAGGACCAGGCCGAACATCAGCAGCGGGAACTGGCCGTAACTGCGGCCCGGCTGGTTGCCCGAGGTGCCCGCGACGGCGAGGAGCGCCAGCAGCACCACCAGCAGAACCGCCCCCACGAACAGCAGCCCCGGGCCCCGCCCCGAGTTCGACCGCACCCGGCGCACCCAGCCGAGCGGCGACGTCACCACCCGGCGCAGCGCCAGCGCGCCCGCCGCCGAGCCCAGCACCGGCACCCCCAACGCGACCAGCGCGAACCCGACCCAGGCGAGGGCGACGGGGTGGTCCCACCGGCTCAGCAGCACCGTCAGCGCGGTGACCGTGGCGAGCGCCGAGCCCAGCAGACAGGCCAGCCCCGTCTCCAGCGCGGCGATCCGCCGCACCTGCGCCGGCGTGGCGCCGGCCAGCCGCAGCCCCGCCAGCCGCCGGTCCCGGTGCACGGCACCGATCCGGGCGCACTGCCCGAGGAAGCCGAGCACCGGCACGAGGAGGAGCAGCAGGCTCACGATCACACCGGACCGCTCGCCCGGATTGTTCAGCAGACCGTTGCCGACGGGCACCTGGTAGGACCCACGGAGGGAGGCCAGCGCGGTGGCGGCGAGCGCGAAGCCCGTCGCGAGCGCGGCGCCGGCCGCCGTGAGACCGACCCGCCACCATTCACGGCGGTCGGAGCCGCGGGTGAGCTGCCAGGCGAGCCGGACGTCGGTCGCGATGCCGGGGCTCCCTGGGCTCCCGGGGCTCCCCCCTGTGCGTGTCTCGGAGCTCATGCCGTCACCTCCGCCGGTGCCACCGTGCCGTCGATCAGCCGGACCTCGCGGTCGGCGTACGCCGCCACCTGGGCGTCGTGCGTGATCAGCAGCACCGACGTCCCGGACTCGCGCGCCGTGTGCATCAGCGCCGTCATCACCTGCTCCGTCGCGAGCGAGTCCAGCGCACCCGTCGGCTCGTCCGCGAAGACCACCTTCGGGCCGGTGACCAGGGCCCGGGCCAGCGCGACCCGCTGGGCCTGGCCGCCGCTCATCTCACCCGGCCGCAGCCCCTCCTGCCCGCGCACCCCGAACCGCTCCAGCCACTCGCCCCCTTGGGTGTGCGCCTCGGCGCGGGCGGCCCCGGCCAGCATCAACGGCAGCGCCACGTTGTCCACGGCCGTCAGCTCCGGGATCAGCTGCCCGAACTGGAAGACCACGCCGAAGTCCGTACGGCGCAGTACGCTCAGCCGCTTCTCGGACAGCTGGTCCAGCCGCTCCCCGGCGTACACCACCGAGCCCTCGTCCGGGCGGACGATGCCCGCGAGGCAGTGCAGCAGCGTGGACTTGCCGCTGCCGCTCGTCCCGGTGACGGCGAGGATCTCGCCGGCGTGCAGTTCCAGCGAGGCGCCGCGCAGCGCCTGCGACCTGCCGTGTGCCTTGGCGAGGTCACGGCCCGCGAGGAGCGGTACCGAGGTACCCCCGTTGTTGCTCATGCTGCGTCGACCTCCGCGGTCAGAGTGATCAGCCGGGCCGCCGTGGTGGTCATCCAGCGGAGGTCGGCGTCGAGGTGGTTGAGGGCGTAGTCCGCCGAGAGCACGGTCGCGAGATCCGCGCCCTTGGCTGTCTTCACCGCGGTGAGCTCACGCATCCGCTCCATGTGGGCGGTGCGCTGAGCCCGTAGATAGGCGGCCGGATCGCCGTTCGACAGGATCGAGACGACGACCTTGGCGAAGATCTCGTTCGTGACGAACGGCGCGGGCGGGGCGATCTCCCCGGCCCAGCGCGTCAGCTCACGCGCTCCGTCGTGCGTCGAGCGGTACATCGTCCGCTCCGGGCCGCCGTCCGAGTCGGTGCCCTCGACCTGCGCCAGGCCGTCGCGGACCAGGCGCTGAAGGGTCGTATACACCTGCCCGTAGGCCAGCGGGCGGGCCTGCGGGAAGCGTTCGTCGTGGCGTCGCTTCAGGTCGTAGCCATGGCTCGGCCCGGTAGCGAGCAGGCCCAGCAGGATGTGACGGGTGCTCATGGGGATCATTATGCACTCGGTATATGTACTGAGTGAATAGAGGGGGGCGGTGAGCCTGGTGAGGAGGGTGTGGTGGGTCGGGGTGAGATGGAACATGCGTCTCTTTCGGGGTTCATACGTCTGCCCTCGCGCCTGGTGGGTAGGGCTGCGATAACCCGTTACGACGAATACGAAGCCATACGTAGCCGTACGTAGCCGTAGTCGACGAAGGAGGCCCTCGTGGCCACACCGGTACACCCCGTTCTCTTCGCCCGCTCCAAACGCGTGCCCGCCCCCCGTACGAAGCCCTACTCGAAGTCCTGCGCCGAGTCCGACGGCGACGTCTGCATATTCAGCGCCGAGTCGGCCCACGCCGAAGCCCCCCTCACCAGCGAACCGCCCCTCCCCGACGCCGAACCGCTCACGAGCGAGCCGCCGCTCTCCGACGCGGCACCCCTGACCAGTGAGTCCGACGCCGCCCTGGACTCCGGCACCACGAGGCCGTAGATGACCCCACCCCGGCCGGTCCCCAGTGAGGACCTGTCCCGGCTCGCCGAACTGCACGGCGTCGCCACCTCCTACCGCCCCTCCCCGGACCGCACGGTCACCGCCTCCGCCGCGGCCGTCGTCCGCGCCCTGGCCGCCCTCGGCGTCGACGCCGGTACGCCGGAGGCGACGCTGGCCGCGCTGGCGGAGCGGGAGCGGGAACTGAGTGAGCGGCTGTTGCCGCCGACCGTCGTCGTGTGGGGTGGTGCCGAGGCGCCTGCCGTGCCGGCTGTGCTTGCCGGGTTGCCCGAGGGGACTCGATTGCGTGTCGAGACCGAGCAGGGTGAGGTTCGCGGCGATGTCGAAGACCTCCCGGCCGGGGTTCATGTTCTGACCGCGACCGCGCCGGACGGGCGCGCGGCGCGGTCCTTTTTGTCGTGGCGCCGCCGCGGTTGCCTGCGGCCGCCTCTCGGTCGTACGGGCTGCTTGTGCAGCTCTACTCCCTGCTGTCCCGGCGGTCCTGGGGGATGGGGGACCTCGGGGACCTGCGTGAGTTGGCGGGGTGGGCCGGGCGGGCCGTGGGGGCCGGGTTCGTGCAGGTCAATCCGTTGCATGCGGCTGTTCCCGGGCGTCCGACCGATCCGTCTCCCTATCGGCCGTCCTCTCGGCGGTTTCCCGATCCGGTGCATCTGCGGGTTGAGGATGTTCCGGAGTACGCGTATGTGGTGGGGGGTGGTGGTTCGGGTGGTGATGCGGGTGGTTCCGGTGGTTCCGTTGAGCGTGTGCGGGTGTTGTTGGGGCAGGCCCGGCGGTTGCGGGAAGCCGTGCTGGAGAAGGGTGCGCTGATCGACCGGGACGCCGTGTGGGAGCTCAAGCGGGAGGCGCTTGAGCTTCTGTGTGAGGTGCCGCTCGGGCCCGGCCGTCTGGCCGACTACTGCGACTTTCTCGCCGAGCAGGGGCAGGCGCTCGAGGACCATGCGACCTGGTGCGCCCTCGCGGAGGTGCACGGGGCGGACTGGAGACAGTGGCCCGTGAGGCTGCGGGATCCTCGCTCGGCGGAGACGGCGCGTGCGCGCGCGGAGTTGATGGAGCGGGTCGACTTCCACTGTCGGCTTGCGTGGCTCACCGACACTCAGCTCGCCGGTGCTCAGCGGGCGGCTCGGGAGGCGGGGATGCCGGTCGGGATCGTGCACGACCTGGCGGTCGGTGTGCATCCTGAGGGGTCGGACGCGTGGGCGCAGCAGGCGTACTTCGCTGAGGGGATGTCCGTGGGGGCGCCGCCGGACGCGTTCAACGCGCGCGGCCAGGACTGGGGGCTGCCGCCCTGGCGTCCTGACCGGCTGGCCGAGTCGGGGTATGCCCCGTACCGCGATCTTCTGCGAGCCCTGTTCCGGTACGCGGGTGCGCTGCGTATCGATCACGTCATGGGGCTGTTCCGGTTGTGGTGGGTGCCGCAGGGGGAGCCGCCTACGGAGGGGACGTACGTTCGCTACGACGCCGAGGCGATGCTGGCGATCCTGATGCTGGAGGCTTCGCGGGCCGGGGCGGTGGTGATCGGGGAGGACCTGGGGACCGTGGAGCCGGGGGTGCGGGAGGCTTTGCGGGAGCGGGGGGTGCTGGGGACGTCGGTGCTGTGGTTCGAGCGGGACTGGGAGGGGGACGGGCGGCCGCTGCGCCCTGAGGGGTGGCGGGCCGACTGTCTTGCCACCGCCACGACGCATGATCTGCCGCCCACTGCGGCTCGGCTGGCTGGTGAGCATGTCGAACTGCGGGACACCCTGGGGTTGTTGACCCGGGATGTCGAGACGGAGCGGGCGGAGGCGGCGGCGGACACGGGGGAGTGGTTGGCGCTGCTCGCTGAGCTCGGCCTGCTGGACGGGGCGTCCGGGGGGCTCGGGGGGTCGTCGGAGGAGGCCGAGATCCAGGCCGTCCACCGCTTTCTGCGGCGTACGCCTGCGCGCATGCTCGGCGTCTGGCTCCCCGACACCATCGGCGACCGGCGCCCGCAGAATCTGCCTGGTACGTGGGATCAGTACCCGAACTGGCGCCTCCCGATCGCTGACGCGGGCGGTCGGCCGGTGACGCTGGAGGAGCTGGCGGCTTCTCCGCGGGTGCGGGCGTTGGTGGAGGTGTTGAGGGAGGGGTAGGGGTGGCCGTGCGAGGGGCGTCGTGCGAGGGCCGGCCGTGCGAGGGCCGGTGGGTGGGTCGGGGGTGTGGCGGTGCGGCGAGCCCGTCGCGGGTCGCGCCCCTCTGATCGCTGCCACAGTGGACCGGCGTGGAGACCAGCTGAGCGACGGGCTGCGCCGCACCGCCACACCCCGCTCCCGCCGTAGGGCGGCATCCCCTTCGTAGGGCTTCCGGTGGCCCTCACCGGCCCACCGGCGTCTACCGCCTGGGCGCGAGTGGTGGCTTGTCAGCGTCGGGGTGCGTGGCTCACCCGGGGGCGGTTTCCTGCAGGGGAACGGGGGCCTCCGGCGTCCGGCGCCTCTCATACGGCACCCCGGGCGCGCACGTGCTGACGGCGTTCGCTACTTTTGCACTGTGGACAAGAAGAACGCCCTGCGCGCCGGCGCCCTGGCTGCCGGTACGACGCTGATGATGCTGCTCATGTCGTCCCCCGCGCTCGCGCTGACCCGCGACGACGGCGACGACCCCGGTCAGGGCCTGAGCGTCGTCGAGACGCTGGGCCTGTACGTCCTGGCCCCGCTTGTGATCTTCGCGGTGATCACCGGGCTCGTGATGGTCCTTGACAGGTCGACGGACCGTGAGCCGAAGGTGAAGGCGAAGGGCAAGTCCGAGGCGAACGCGAGCGCCTGACGCCCTGCGTCTCTCCAAGGCGCCGTTCCCGTCGTACGGGGCGGCGCCCTGTTGTGTGGTGGCTAACTCGGTGGGGCCTGTGTTCCCGCGAGCAATTCACGTAGAAGGTCGGCCAGTTGGCCGGCCTTTTCGTCGTTCAGGGCCGAGGCCAGGGCCTCCGTCTGGACGGCCAGGCCCGCGCCGACCGCCTCGTCGATCAGGGTCAGGCCCTTGTCCGTGAGGGTGACGTGCAGGGCGCGGCGGTCGTGCGGGTCGGGGGAGCGGCGCAGTAGGCCGGCGCGTTCCAGCTTGTCGAGGCGGCCGGTCATGCCGCCGGTGGTGAGCATGAGGGTCGCCGAGAGCTGGCGGGGGGAGAGGGTGTACGGCTCGCCGGAGCGGCGCAGGGTGGCGAGGACGTCGAACTCGCCCCGGGAGATCCCGAAGCGGGCGTACGCCTGCTCCACGCGGTCGCCCATCGCGCGGGAGAGGCGGTAGACGCGGCCGAAGACCTCCATCGCCCGGGTGTCGAGGTCGGGGCGGACGGCCGCCCACTGTTCGATGATCGCGTCCACCGGGTCTCGGGGGGCGGGGGGCTGCGGTGGGTGGCTCTGGGACATGGGGGCAGTATCCGGCCCGACTTCGCTCGGCCGCAAGAAAGTAGCTTGACGGAAAGTTGCTTAGCGCTAAGCTACTTTCTGTTAAGTTACTTTCGGAGAGGGTTCTCGTCATGACGGGTGAGGTCAGCACGGCGTCCCTGCCGGGGCGGTGGGCCCTGCCGGTCACCGCCGCCGTCAACGGTGTCGCGACCGGCATGTACGTCCCGTTCACGCTGGTGTTCTTCCACCACGTCACCGGGCTGTCCTTCACCGTCGTCGGCGCCGTGCTCACCGCCACGGGTCTCGTGGGCCTCGCCCTCCTCCCGCTCGTCGGGGCGACCGTCGACCGGTACGGCGCCAAGCGCGTGCAGTACGCGCTGTACGGCGTGCGCGTGGTGGGGTTCGTGCTCTACCCCTTCGCCCACTCCCTCGCCGCGTTCGCGGCCGTCGCCCTGGTCACCGCGGCCGCCGACCGAGCCTTTCCCGCCGTACAGCAGACCCTGCTCGGTGAGGTGGCGCGCGGGGCCGGGCTCGACCGCCTCCAAGCCGTCACTCGTGCGCTGCAGAACGCCGGGTACGGGGCCGGGGCGCTGACCGCCACGCTGGTCATCGCCTTCGCGGGCGGGACCGGCTACACCTGGACCGCCTGGGGCAACGCCCTCTGCTTCGCCCTCGCCGCGCTGCTGCTGCGCCCGCTCCGGCCGGTGCGGACAGGCGGGGGTGCGCAGGGGCGGCGTACGGGCGCCGGGTACCGGCTCGTCCTCGGCGACCGGCCCTTTCTTGTCGTCACGGGTGCCAACTTCCTCAACGCGCTGAACTACTCGGCCCTCTCGGTGCTCGTCCCGCTGTTCGTCGTGGAGTGGCTGCGGGGGCCCGCCGCGCTCTCCGGGGCCGCGTTCACCCTCAACACGGTGGTGTGCGCGGTGGCCGGGGTGTACGTGGGCGCCCGGGTGCGGCGGACCGGCGCCCGGCGCACCCGGGCCGCCGCCCTCGGCGGTGGCCTGTTCGCGGTCGCGTTCGCCGCGCAGATCGTGCTCGGCACTCTGCGTCCCGGCTCCACCGCGGTCCTCGGCACCGCCCTGGCCGCCGTGGTCCTCGTCCACACGCTCGGCGAACTGGTCCACAGCCCCGCCGCCGAGGTGCTCGCCGTGGCCGCGGCGCCCGAGGAGGTGCGCGGCCGGTACATGGCGGCCTACCAGATGTCCTGGTCGCTGGCGAAGACGGTGGCGCCGTCCTTGTTCACGGCCCTGCTCGCCGTCGACGGCCGGGTGCCGTGGGCCGTCCTGATCGTCACCTCGGCCGTCGCCGCGGGGCTGCTGCTCCGTGTGGAGCGTCATCTGCCGGCGGAGGCGGTCCGGCCCGTGCCGGTGACCGTCGCCCAGGGTGCGGCGGCCTCTCCCGCTGCCGCCACCGCGTAAACCACCCGCACTCTACGAAAGGCACCCGGCCATGCGACGGCTCGCGACCCCCTTGTTGACCGCTCTGGCTCCCGTCTCCTGGGGCACCACCTACGCCGTCACCACCGAGTTCCTCCCGCCCGACCGTCCCCTGTTCACCGGCCTGGTGCGCGCCCTGCCCGCCGGGCTGGTGCTGCTCGCCCTCGCCCGGGTGCTGCCGCGCGGTGCCTGGTGGTGGAAGGCGGCGGTGCTCGGCGCGCTGAACATCGGCGCGTTCTTCCCGCTCCTGTTCCTCTCCGCGTACCGGCTGCCCGGCGGCATGGCGGCCGTCGTCGGCTCGGTCGGGCCGCTGTTCGTCGTCGGGCTCTCGGCGCTGGTGCTGGGGCAGCGGCCTACCGTACGGACCCTGATGACCGGTGCCGTGGCCGCGTTCGGGGTCAGCCTCGTCGTGCTGAAGGCGGCCGGGGCGCTGGACGCGCTCGGTGTGGCGGCGGCCCTCGCCTCCACCGCGTCCATGTCGGCCGGCACCGTGCTGACCAAGAAGTGGGGCCGCCCGCAGGGGGTGGGCCCGCTCGCCCTCACCGGCTGGCAGCTCACCGCCGGTGGCCTGCTCATCGCCCCGGTCGCCCTGCTGGTCGAGGGAGCCCCGCCCGCGCTGGACGGGCGGGCGATCGGCGGCTACCTCTATCTCGCGCTGGCGAACACGGCCGTCTCCTACTGGCTCTGGTTCCGCGGCATCGGCCGTCTCACCGCCACCCAGGTCACCTTCCTCGGGCCGCTCTCCCCGCTGACCGCCGCCGTGGTCGGCTGGGCCGCCCTGGGGCAGGAGCTGACGCCGGTCCAACTGGCGGGCATGGCCCTGGCGTTCGGGGCGACGGTGGCGGGGCAGCTGGGGGCGGGCGGTCGGCGGCGGCCGACCGTACCGGTCGTCTCCTCGGGGAGCAACCCGCTGACGACGGCGTCGCGCCGGTAGGACGTCCTAGGGTCTTTCGTTTGGATCAGGCCGGACCCGGCGAGCCCGGCCTGATCCAAACGAGAGACCCTGGAGCGAGGGGCGCCTGGCATGGCACCGGGCGCCCCTCACAACACACGTACCGACGTCTACTGCTGCGCGTCCGCGGCCTGGGCCCTCAGCGCGCGCTCCACGCCCGACCGGTTCTCCGAGAGCAGGCGGCGCAGGGCCGCGCTGGGCTCGGCGGAGGCCAGCCAGGTGTCCGTCTTGAGCAAGGTCTCCTCGGAGACCTGGACGGACGGGTAGAGGCCGACGGCGATCTGCTGGGCCATCTCGTGGGAGCGGGACTCCCAGATGCCCTTGACCACCTCGAAGTACTGGTCGGCGTACGGGGCGAGCAGCTCGCGCTGGTCGGTCTGGACGAAGCCGCCGATGACCGCCTCCTGCAGGGCGTTCGGGAGCTTGTCGGACTCGACGACCGACGCCCACGCCTCGGCCTTGGCCTCCGCCGTCGGGCGCGCGGCGCGGGCGGTCGCCGCGTGGCGCTCGCCGGCCGCCGTCTTGTCCCGCTCGTACTCGCCCGCGATCTCCGTCTCGTCGAACCGGCCCACGGCCGCCAGACGCTCCACGAACGCCCAGCGCAGCTCGGTGTCGACGACCAGACCCTCGATGGTCTGGGTGCCTTCGAGCAGCGCGTCCAGCAGGTCCAGCTGCTCCGGCGTACGAGCCGTCGCCGCGAAGGCGCGCGCCCACGCCAGCTGGTGGTCGCTGCCCGGCGCCGCCGCGCGCAGGTGGGCCAGCGTGGCGTCCGTCCAGCGGGTCAGCAGCGCCTCACGGGCGGTCGGGTCGGCGTACAGGTCGATCGCCAGCTTCACCTGGCGGTGCAGCGACTGCACCACGCCGATGTCGGACTCCTTGCCGATGCCGGACAGCACCAGGGAGAGGTAGTCGCGGGTGGGCAGTTCGGCGTCCCGCGTCATGTCCCACGCCGACGCCCAGCACAGGGCACGCGGCAGGGACGACTCGAAGTCGCCGAGGTGCTCCGTGACGAACGCGAGGGACTTCTCGTCCAGGCGGACCTTGGCGTACGACAGGTCGTCGTCGTTGAGCAGGACGACATCCGCGCGGCGCTTGCCGGCCAGCTGCGGCACGGCCGTCAGCTCGCCGTCGACGTCCAGCTCGATGCGCTCGTCGCGCACCAGCTTGCCGCTGTCGTCGAGGTTGTACAGGCCGATGGCGATGCGGTGCGGGCGCAGAGTCGGCGCACCCTTGGCGCCGGCGGGCAGGGCGGGGGCCTCCTGGCGGATGGCGAAGGAGGTGACCACGCCGTTCTCGTCGGTCTCGATCTCCGGGCGCAGGATGTTGATGCCGGCCGTCTGCAGCCAGCTCTTCGACCAGGACTTCAGGTCGCGGCCCGAGGTCTCCTCCAGGGCGCCCAGCAGGTCGGACAGGCGCGTGTTGCCGAACGCGTGCGCCTTGAAGTACGCCTGCACACCCCGGAAGAACTCGTCCTCACCGACGTACGCGACCAGCTGCTTCAGCACGCTCGCGCCCTTGGCGTACGTGATCCCGTCGAAGTTGACGAGCACGTCCTCCAGGTCGTTGATCTCCGCCATGATCGGGTGCGTCGACGGCAGCTGGTCCTGGCGGTACGCCCACGTCTTCATGGAGTTGGCGAACGTGGTCCAGGAGTGCGGCCAGCGCGACTCGGGGTGGGCCGCCTGGCAGGCGATCGACGTGTACGTGGCGAACGACTCGTTCAGCCACAGGTCGTTCCACCACTCCATGGTGACCAGGTCGCCGAACCACATGTGGGCCAGCTCGTGCAGGATCGTCTCCGCCCGCAGCTCGTACGCCGCGTCCGTCACCTTCGACCGGAAGACGTACTGGTCGCGGATGGTGACCGCGCCCGCGTTCTCCATCGCGCCCGCGTTGAACTCCGGCACGAACAGCTGGTCGTACTTCTCGAACGGGTACGCGTAGTCGAACCGCTCCTGGAACCACTCGAAGCCCTGCCGGGTCACCTCGAAGACGGCGTCCGAGTCGAGGTACTCGGCGAGGGAGGGCCGGCAGTAGATACCGAGCGGGACGCTCTGCCCGTCCTTCTCGTACACGCTGTGCACCGAGTGGTACGGGCCGACGATCAGCGCGGTGATGTACGACGAGATGCGCGGCGTCGGCGCGAACTCCCAGACGTTGTCCTTGGGCTCGGGCGTGGGCGAGTTGGAGACGACCGTCCAGCCGTCGGGCGCCTTCACCGTGAACTGGAAGGTGGCCTTCAGGTCCGGCTGCTCGAAGCTCGCGAAGACCCGGCGGGCGTCCGGCACCTCGAACTGCGTGTACAGATAGGCCTGCTGGTCCACCGGGTCGACGAACCGGTGCAGACCCTCACCGGTGTTGGTGTACGCGCAGTCGGCGGCCACGCGGAGCACGTTGCGCCCCTCCAGCAGCCCCGGCAGGGCGATCCGGGAGTCCTTGAACACCTCGGCGGGGTCCAGGGCGTCCCCGTTGAGCGTCACCTCATGGACCGTCGGAGCGACCAGGTCGATGAAGGACTCCGCGGTCCCGTTCTCCATGCCGTCCGCCGCGACGTCGAAGCGCACCGTGGTCACGGACCGGTAGGTACCGCCCTCCTGCGCGCCGCAAAGGTCGAGATCGATCTCGTACGAGTCAACGGTGAGCAGCTTCGCCCGCTGCTGCGCCTCTTCGCGAGTCAGGTTTGTGCCAGGCACGCGGTCATCTCCTCGTTATGTGTGGGTTGCGCCATCCTTCCACGCGAACAACGCGGGGGGCGACGATCACGTGCCCGTCGATCCGCTTCCCTCACTCATGGCCGCGCGAACGTGATGTCGCGAATCCGCCGGTGCTGCGGGAGAGGTGCGCGGGAGGCTCGACGCATGACGACCCGGACCACCACCTGCACCGCCGCTCACACCCCTCGGCCCATCCCGGCGGACACCCTCGCCGAGCTGCGCTCCACCGACGACGCGGGCAGTCCCGCCGTCCCCGTGACCGACGAGGAGGGTGGCTCCCCGCTGCGCTGCTGTCTGCGCCACAGCGAGCCCGGCGAACTGCTCGCCCTCGTCTCCTACGCCCCCCTGCGCCGCTGGGCGGCCGAGACCGCCGCGGATCCCGGCCCGTACGACGAGCAGGGCCCCGTCTTCATCCACGCGCGCGCGTGCGAGGGCCCGGCGGGGGACGGTCTGCCGTTCACCGGCTCCCACCGCACCGTCCGCCGCTACTCCGCAGACGGGCACATCCTGGGCGGACGGCTCGTCGAGGACCCCGAAGGGTTCGAGTCGGCCTTCGCCGAGGCGTTCGCCGACCCCGAGGTCGCGCTGGTCCATGTCAGGGCCGTCGAGTACGGCTGCTTCCTGTACGAGGTGCGTCGCGGCTGACGGGTGCGCCGTGGCTGAGGGTGCGGTGGCTGAGGGCGCGGTGGCCGATGGCTCCCTCGAACCGGCCCCGGCCGCTCAGCCGCCGACCCCGACCCGCCACGCCCCGTCCGCCTCGATGCGCAGCAGCCCGGGGCGCTCCACCGGGGCCAGTACGTCGAGGCGGCCGACCTCGTTGACGAGCAGGTGCTCCTCGTCCTCGGGCATGTCGGGCAGGGTGGAGCGGATGTGCTGCCAGACGGCGAAGTTGCTCTCGCCCTGGTGCACGAAGGACAGCACGCCCGCCCCGCCCTCGTACAACAGCAGGTCCGGGCCTCGGCCGTTGAGGCTGTGGTGCAGGCGCCGGGCGTGGCCGAGCGGCAGTACCCGCAGTGTCCAGGGCGTGTCGGCCCGCACGAGCAGGGAGAGCGGGCGGTCCTCGGGGACCATCGCGACCGTACGGCCGTGGACCTCGTCCTCATAGGCGGCCAGCAGGTTCTGGTCGCTGCGGCCGTACACGTCGCACGTGTCCACGCTCACGGAGATACTGTCCCGGCACTCGATCTCGACGACCACGCGGACGCCGGGCGGCAGGTTCGGCGGGCAGGTGACGCGCTGCTTGCCGGAGCCCTGGTGGACGAAGGCGGGGAACGCGGCGGTGAGCTCGGCCGCGAGCTGTTGGTCGGGGTCCATGGCCGGGGCCGGGGCGTGGGGCGCCGGTGGGTGCGCGGGTGGGGGAGGCGGCGGAGGCGTAGGCGCCTGGTCGGCCGGTTCGTCCTCCACGGTGATACCGAAGTCGGTGGCGAGGCCGGCAAGGCCGGAGTCGTAGCCCTGGCCGACCGCGCGGAACTTCCAGGTGCCGTTCCTGCGGTAGAACTCGCCGAAGACGAACGCCGTCTCCGAGCTCGCGTCGTCGATCGCGAAGGACGCGACCGGCTGCCCGGCCGGCAACGCGACCCGCACGTCCAGCAGGGGTATCTGCCCGAACGTTCCGGCGTCGGCGGAGGCGGCCACCACGACACGGTCCACCGCGGGCTCCACGGCCGCCAGATCCAGCCACAGCCAGTCCGCGCTCGCGCCGCCGGCCCCCTGCCCCTTCCCCAGGTGCCGCACGGCCCCGGAGGGATGCGCCGGCTGGTTGTAGAAGACCAGGTCGGCATCCGAGCGGACCCGCCCCGACGCGTCCAGCAACAGCGCCGAGACATCCACATCGGGAACGCTGGGCCCCTGCTGCCAGGTCACCGCCACCTGCAGCGCTTCCACGGGGACGGGCAGGTTGCCGCCCTTGGCCATCTGGGTCATGACGTGATCGTCACACGAACACCGGGCATACAGGGCCGGATTCCCTTGGTCCGGAAGCGAAAACCGGAGAGGAGGGGAGGGTACGGAAAGGGGGCGGTGCCTTTTCGGCGCCCGCCCCCTGGAAAACGTGTGCGTCAGCGCTTGAGCTCGGCTGCCACGAGTTCCGCGATCTGTACGGCGTTCAGCGCGGCGCCCTTGCGGAGGTTGTCGTTGGAGACGAACAGGGCGAGGCCGTTGTCGACCGTCTCGTCGCGGCGGATGCGGCCGACGTAGGACGGGTCCTGCCCGGCCGCCTGCAGCGGGGTCGGGATGTCGGAGAGGGCGACCCCGGGGGCGCCGGCGAGCAGCTCCTGGGCGCGCTCCGGGCTGATAGGGCGCGAGAAGCGGGCGTTGATCTGGAGGGAGTGGCCGGAGAAGACCGGGACACGCACGCAGGTGCCGGAGACCTTCAGGCCGGGGATCTCCAGGATCTTGCGGGACTCGTTGCGGAGCTTTTGCTCCTCGTCGGTCTCGTTCAGGCCGTCGTCGACGATGTTGCCGGCGAGGGGCAGCACGTTGAAGGCGATCGGACGCTTGTAGACGGACGGCTCGGGGAAGTCGACCGCGTCGCCGTCGTGGGTGAGCTTGTCGGCGTCGTCGATCACCTTCTGCGCCTGGCCGTGCAGCTCCGCCACGCCCGCGAGACCCGAGCCGGAGACCGCCTGGTAGGTGGCGACGACCAGCGCCTCCAGGCCCGCCTCCTCGTGCAGCGGCTTCAGCACCGGCATCGCGGCCATCGTCGTGCAGTTCGGGTTGGCGATGATCCCCTTGGGGCGGTCGGTGGCCGCGTGCGGGTTCACCTCGGAGACGACCAGGGGTACGGCCGGGTCCTTGCGCCACGCCGAGGAGTTGTCGATCACCACGGCGCCCTGCGCGGCGACCTTCTCGGCCAGCGCCTTCGAGGTCGCGCCGCCCGCCGAGAACAGCACGATGTCCAGGCCGGTGTAGTCGGCGGTCGCCGCGTCCTCCACCGTCACGCCGTCCAGGACGCTCCCCGCGGAGCGGGCCGAGGCGAACAGGCGCAGCTCGGTGACCGGGAAGTCGCGTTCCTTGAGGATCCTGCGCATGACCGTGCCGACCTGCCCGGTGGCTCCGATGATTCCGACCCTCACGGCGACTCCCTTTGTCTGTCTCTTCACGTGCCTGTTGCCCGGCCGAGGTTTTTCCATCATGCGGCCGACCCCGACCCGCCTGTCCAATTCTTTGCGCCGCCCGCCCGAGGAATGGGACGCGACGATCCGACGGCTGGTTGCGGACCTGCGGTGTGCACCCCGGCTGAGCTGGAGATATTCGCCCGCAGACGGCCCCGGACCGCAAGCTAGCCTGCCCGGTCAGGCACCGGACACTCGGCGGTGTGACGTACACCTCTGTCCCCCGCGCGGAGATTCCGGCGGAAAATCCGGCCGCACGGGGCGAACGTTTCGCCCCACAGCGGCGTCATAGGGGAAACGCGGCCGGGACGGGTCCTGGGGGAGGGGTGGCTGTGCTGCGCAGAAAGGCCCGCCGCGGCCAGGGGGACGAGGTGCGCGACGACCCCCTGGACGCGGCGCAGGAACGCCGGGTGCGGGCGGTGCTCGCGCTGGGCGGGGTGCCGCAGGCGGACCTGCTGGACGGGGTGCAGCAGGTCCGCCTGCGGCTGCTGGAACGGGCCGCCGACGGGCGGGAGGCGCCGCGGGACGTGTCGGCGTGGGCGGCGGTCGTCGCCTCCAACCTGGCCATGGACTGGCACCGCGCCAAGCGCCGCCAGGAGCGGATCGGGGAGCGCCTGGCCTCCCTGCGCCAGCTCGAGCACCCCTCCGGCGAGGACACCAGCCTCCTCTCCCTCGCCGTCGCCCAGGGCCTCGACGAGCTGCCCGACGCCCAGCGCCAGGTCCTCGTCCTGCGCTTCTACGCCGACCTCCCGGTCCGCTCCATCGCCGAGGAACTCGGCGTCCCCGAGGGCACGGTCAAAAGCCGCCTCCACACGGCAGTCCGCGCCCTGCGCGCCCGCCTGCACGAACACGAGGTGGTCTGACATGCCCGCCGAACACAACAACACACCGGCCCCCGATGACTCGCTGGGCCACGAGGGCTCGCCGGGACAGGAGGGCTCGCCGGGCCACAAGGGCTCCCTGGGCCATGACGGAACGCCGGGGCGCGAGGGCTCTCCCGGCCAGGACGAGGTGTCGGGCCGGGGCGGTTGTACGGGGCACCAGGACACCCTGGGCCGTGAAGGCTCTCCCGGCCAGGACGGCTCGCACGGCCGCGAAGGTTCCCTGACCCGCGACAGCTCCACCGGGCACGGTGGCCCCCCGAGCCATGAGGGCGCTCCGGGCCATGACGGCTCCCCGGGCCATGACGGCTTCCCGAGCCGTGGCAGCTCCCCGAGCCATGACGGCTGCGAGGTCTATGACGGCATGGACGCGTTGATGGTCGCGATCACGGGTGACCCCCTGCCGGAGGGGGCGCGCGGGGATGCTGGGTTTGTGGCGGGGTACCGGTCGGCCGTGGGTGATGTGGCGTTGCTGCGGGAGCAGTTGGGGGTCATCGCCGAGATGCTGACGGAGCCCGCGGGGGAGGCCGCGGCGGAGCCCTCCCGGCGGCCCGCTGCTCCCTCCCGGGAGACGCGGCTGGTGCGGCGGCCCTCCCGGCCCCGGCGCCGTCTGCTCCCCCTCGCCCTCGGGGCCGTCGGTGTGGCGGTGGCCGGTGCGATGGTGAGCGGGCTGGGATGGCTGCTCGTTCAGGCCGGGGGCGGGGCGGACGACTCCAGTGCCTCCACGGCTTCCGGCAGCTCGAAGTCGGGTGCGAACGCGGAGGCCGCCGACGGCAGTGCCCTCGGCAGCCCCGGTTATCTCGCCTGCGCCCGTCTCGTCGTGGAGGGCGACGTGACGAAGGTGGTCCGTGACTCCGGCAGCGGCGAGGAACGCGTCACCCTGCGCGTGACCCACTTCTACAAGCCCGAGCGGGGCAAGGACGAGGTCGGCTTCGTGCTGGACTCCGACACGGACCCCCTGCTGAGCGAGGGCGACCACGTCCTCGTCGGCATCTCCCGCGGCTCCGCCTCCCCGGACGTGTGGATCGTCGGTGCCCAGCAGATCGCCCGTGAACGGGGCGCCGTACAACGGGCGTTGCCGCAGTCGCACGGCACGCCCTGCCCCTAGGGGGCTTCTGACGGATCTCCGCGGCGTCGCGACGCCCGGCACGTACTCTCGCCGCACCAGCCGAAAGCCCAAGTACGCCCAGTACGAGGGCTTCCGGCCGGCACACCGAGAGCACGCACCGGACGCCGCTCCTTCCTCCACGGAGATCCGTCAGAAGCCCCCTAGGGTCTTTCGTTTGGATCAGGCCGGATCAGGGAGCGCCGGCTCACGACGCCCGGCACGGCACTGGGGAACAACCGCACAGGAACAAACAGGGGGCGGGCGTCCCCCACGGACGCCCGCCCCCCGACCGATGTCGGCCTTACACCTCTTCCCTGTCCCACACCCAGCTGCCGGTGTCGTCACCCGGCCCCTTCGGCTTGGGCGGCTTGGGCAGCTTGGGCAGGTCACCGTCGTCCGGGGTGACCGCCGCGGGCGGTGCCTGCCCGGCCCGTACGGACGGAGCGCTGTCCGCCGAGGTGGCGTGGAGGGTGCCGAGGGCCAGCGGAAGCGCCAGCGTCGCGATGGCTGCCGCGGTGCCGAGGGCGATCCGGACGGCTCGGCCGGTGACCTGTCTCATTCTCTGCCTCTGCATTTCTCGGTGCCGGTCGTCGTACGTTCTGAGTCGTACGCACGTCGTGCGTCGTTCTGGGATCGATCATCCGGGTGTGCTCATGTCCCTGTCAGCAAATCCTTGTGGCCTCAGGCGGCCATGGCATCGTCATGCCAGCCATCGGCCCGTCGCCCGGGTGTGCCCGTGGGCGCTCAGATAGCGGTCGGGCCGGCAGTCGTTCAGCACCCAGTCGGGCAGCAGACCCGGGAGGCCCAGCCACTGCTCCCACCCGTACCGGGCCCTGACCACCGCCTCGTCCAGGCTCGCGGCCTCGACGAAGGTCATGCCCACCAGTCGGCCACCCCAAGGGGTCAGCGTGACGTGCGCGATGCCGGGCTGCGGGGCGGCCCTGAGGTACTGGGCGATCGCGTCGAGCCTCCGGTCACCGGGCACGGCGGCGGGCGGTCCCGGACCGTCGGGGTAGCCGGGATCGGGTAAGGGCAGGAGGACGACCTTGACTGCGTACACCCGATCGACCCTAGGCAAGAGACACGTCCACACCTCCCGCGTGAACGTGTCAGCCCCTGGTCATGGCAGGGAGCGGCCAGCCCCCGCAAGACCTCCGAAAGGCACATCGCACCCGTCACAGCCACCCGCGCCGTACCGCCTCCGCGCCCGCCTGGAACCGGCTCAGCACCCCCAGCCGCTTCTGCAGGTCGGCCGTGTTGCGGCGGACCGTGCGCAGTGAGACCCCCATCTTGCGGGCGATCCCCTCATCGGTCAGACCCGCGGCGAGCATCTTGAGCAGGGCCGTCTCCCGGTCGCTCGGCGCGTCCTCGGCGGTGCTCTGCGGTGCCGTGCCGAGCGGCACCGCCTTCTCCCAGACCAGGTCGAACAGTTCCTCCAGCGCCTGCACCATGCTGGGGTACCGGATCAGCAGCGCTCCCTGCCTGCTGTCCTCGGCGTCGATGGGGATCACCGCCGTCGTGTGGTCGCAGAGGATCATCCGCATCGGCAGCATGGGGACCGTGCGGGTCTCACCGCCGACGGAGGCGAGCCAGGTGGCGTAGGAGACGGTCGCGGGGTCGTTGCGGACGCTGTCCAGATAGACGGTCCGCATCCGCACCCCGCGCGCGAGGTTCTGCTCGTCCAGCGGACGGCCCGCCTCGAGTGCCGCCGCGCTGAGCGCCCCGCCGGGGACGAAGGTGCGCACCTCGCTGGTGGCCTGGTGGGCCAGCTCCATCAGCCGTACCCGTACGGCGTGGACGCCCTCCAGCCGCTCCACCCCGCTGCCGCCCCGGTGCGCGGCGAACGTCGCGTACTCGGAGGTGAGCGCGGCCAGCGCGGCCCGCTCCTGGGACAACCGGGCCCGCTGCTCGTCGAGTTCGGCCTCCTTGCGCAGAAGCAGGGGGGAGAGGCTGACGTCGGGGCTGACGGGCACGAACTGGTGGTCGGCGGCCTCGTGCAGCAGGGACAGCTGGGTGAGCCGGTCGAGCGCGGCACGGACCTCGGCGGAGGCGAGACCGGTCTCCCGCGCGATGTCCTCCAGGGTCCAGGAGGGGTGCAGCAGCAGGGCCCGGTAGACGTCGTGGGTCGGTCTGTCGATGCCGATGGTCTCCAGCATGGTTCCCCCACAGAAACGGTGACTGGTCAAGTCGCGTGGCTGACGGTATCCGATCCTCCGTTCGAGGCGTCGGAAGTTCTTCGATGGCAGCCCCCGGCCATGGCCGCCGGGTGCCAGGCAACAGGCGCCCCCTCGGGGGTCGAGTGGCTCTAGTGTCGGGTGCACCGGGAAACGGAAGACAGGTTCCGGCTACTTCCCGGTCTCTCGGCATCAGCCGATCACCCCTCTCTGAAAGGGAGTTCACGGATGTCGAGGTAGCGCCCAAGGACGCCGAGCTCCAGGTCACCGCGGGTTCCGGGGTGCGCTGGGCGCTGACCGTCGGGCAGTGAGGGGTCCGTGGCGAGGGGGAACCGCCACGGGCGGAAAGGGGCGGGGGCGGACGCTCCGAGGGAACATCCGCCCCGCGCACACGGAAGCGGTAGGGACGCCACAGGGGAGCGCCCGTGCCGTGACCGTGCCCGGAGTGGGCCGCGCATGACCGGCGCGGCCCACCCTGGGATCACCAGAGGCCACCAGCGGACCACTACGGGCCCACTGGAGGCCCACTGGGATCACCGTCAGCCAGTGACCTTCTCGATGACGACGGTGCCGAGACCGGCGGCCGTGCCGCGGCCGTTGACCAGCCGGACCTCGCCGAAGAACTGCCGGCCGGCCGCGGCGGCCGAGCGGACCAGGACCTCGGCGGAGACCTTCGCGGAGGCACCGCTCGCGAGCGAGACGGTCTTGCCGGCATCGACGTTCACCGAGCCCAGCGTGGACGAGAAGTACACGTCCTTGTAGGCGTACGTCGTCGAACCGGACGGCACGCTGTAGCCGTCGATGCGGACCGTGTACGTACCGGCGGCGGGCTTGGTGAGGCTGACCGCCTCCTCCGAGTCGCCGTCAGCGGACTGACCGACCGTCACGCCGTCCTTGAGCACCACCAGGTCGAGGTCGGCGGCCGCGTCGGAGACGTCACCGATGGAGATGTCGAAGCGCTCGACGCCCTCCGGCACCTCCACGGTCTTCGTCTGGACCTCACGGTGCGCGATGGTCGGCGTCTCCAGCTTCGCCGAGCCCAGCGAGCCGCCCTGCAGCTTGCCCTCGATGGCCGCGAACGCGTTGGTCACGGTCCAGTCGGCTGCGATCGGCGTGCCGATCTTCGCCTCGGGGATCGTCGTCACGGCCGGGTCGAAGGCGGTGCCGAGCACCGACACGTCCAGCTTGTAGGGGTTGTCGAGGTAGGGCGAGGTACGCCGCGACTCGACCTCGATCTCCCAGACGCCCGGCTGCGGGTCTACGTACGTCCGCAGGTCGGGACGGCAGGTGTTGGGGTCGGAGGGCACCGAGTAGTCCGAGTAGCAGTAGATCGTCGCGCTGTCCTCGACGGCCACACCCTGGGGGTGGATGGAGATGAACCGCGTCTGGCTCTTCTCCTTCAGCCCGCCGAGCGCCACCTCAAGGGTCTTCGCACCCTCCGGCACCGTCACGAAGTACGACGTGGAGCTGTTGCGCTGCACGGAGGACGAGGCGGACACCGCGTACGACGGCTTCGCCAGCGGCTTCGAGACGACGACCGTGGCGAGGATCTGCTTGTCCACGCCCTCGGTGCGCTCGTCGTCGGCCTCCAGGATGGCGCTGTGCACGCCCGCCGACTTCGCCCGCGCCTGGACCTTGACGGTGACCGGCTTGTTCAGCGGCAGCACGATGTCGTCGTCGCCGAGGAGACGGAACGTGCCGTCGTTGTTCTTCCACTCCAGCTCGTGCCGGACCGGACGGTCGGGCCCGGACGTACGGGTGATGGTCACGTCGTACGTCTTCTTCTGGTTGACCTTCAGGCCGCCCTCGCGGTCGTAGAGGCCGGTGCCGAAGCCGGGGGTCGCCAGGAGCTGGTCGATCGCGGTGTCGACCGGGGCCTTCACGGCGTAGTCGTGGGCGGTGGCGCCGTTCTTGATGGCGTCCCAGGCCTGCACGATCCGCATCAGACCGGCGCCCTGCTCATGCGCCTGCACGCCCTTGATCTGGCGCGCGGTGCTGGTCAGCGCGGTGCGCAGGGTGAGCGGCGACAGCTCGATCTTCCGCTGCTTGGCGGCGGACAGCAGCAGCGCGCTCGCGCCCGCGGCCTGCGGGGAGGACATCGAGGTGCCCTGGAGCATGGCGTAGCCGGGCGGCAGCGTGTAGCCCGCCTCGGCGGTGGGGGCACCGGGCGCCCAGGTCTGGATCGTGTTGATCGCCGCGCCGGGGGCGGTGATGGTCGGGGTGAAGCCGCCGTCCTCACGCGGGCCGCGCGAGGAGAACGGGAACATCGCGTACTTCTTCTTCACGACCGAGCCGTAGTTGGCGGCCCAGGTCTCCTTGGAGACGGAGGCGCCGACGGAGAGCACCTTGTCGGCGAGGCCGGGGTCGCCGATGGTGTTGATGCCGGGGCCCTCGTTGCCCGCGGAGATCACCAGCTGGACGCCGTAGGTGTCGATGAGCCGCGTGTAGAGCTGGGCGCGGGCGTTGTTGCCGTCGTTCAGCGGCGGCAGACCGCCGATCGACATGTTGACGATGTCGACGCCGCGCTTGGTGACGAGGTCGATCATGCCCTCGGTGAGCGCGATGTTGGTGCAGCCGCCGGTCCAGGTGCAGGCGCGCGAGGAGACCAGCTTGGCGCCGGGCGCCGCGCCGGTCATCTTGCCGCCGAAGAGGCTGCCCGCGGCGGTGATGCCCGCGACGTGCGTGCCGTGCCGGCCCTCGATGACACCGATGTTGACGTAGTCGGACTTGTCGCCGGCCGCGTTGTAGACGACGTCCTTGCGGGTCTCGACCACGAAGGGGATGCGCTCGGCGATCGGCGTGGCCGGGTTGTCCGTACCGAAGTAGCCGACCTGGAAGCCGTCCTTGTAGGGCTTCAGCGCCTTCTCGTCGGTGAAGTCGGCGTCGCCGTCGAGGTCCACCCGGACCGTGCCGGCGGCCGCGTCGTACAGCACGCCCCACACGTCGGTGGTGTCGCCGTCCCGGTTGAGGTCACCGGCCATGTCGCCACCGAGGGTGGCCGACTCCGCGAACGTACGGAACGTGAAGGCGCCCGCGGGCGCCTGCCAGGTCTTGCCGCCGGCCGTGAACACCGGCCCGGTCACGGGGGAGTTCATCCGCAGCCAGGTGCCGTCCGCGTCGGCGACCGGGTCGGTGGCCGTCACCCAGTCGACGATCTTGCGCTCGCCGGTGGTGGTCTTCTGCAGCGCCGGGTGGGCGATGTCCACACCCGAGTCCAGGATGCCGATGGTCACGCCACGGCCGTCGTACGTCGGGTGGTCCTTCACGAAGGAGACCGCGCCCGTCTCGAAGGACGGGTTGTACGGGTTCACGGCCGGCGTGTTCTTGTCCGGCGCCGGGTATCCGGCGCCCGCCGCCGACGAGCCCTGGGCGGCCTTGCCGGCCGTGGCGTCCGGGGCCGGGTCGTCCAGCTTGATCTCCTGCTTGAGGTCGATCGCCTGGACGGAGGAGAGCTTCAGCGCCGCCGCGAGGGTCTTGTCCGCCTTCGCGGTGGGAACGGTGGCCCGGACGTAACCGAGCTTGTCGTCCCGCTTGCCGACCAGTCCGCCGTCTACGGCGTCCAGCTCCTCGGCGACCTTCTCGGTCTGCCCGGGAGCGGTCGCGACCATCAGCGTGATGTTCTTGTCGCCGTCGGCCTTGGCCTCGGCGAGCAGGTCGGCGTCGTCCGAACCGAGCTTTTCATGGGCGGACTTGACGCCGGGGTCGGCGGTGGTCGGGGTCTCCTCCGCGGAGAAGGCCACGGGTATCTGCCCGGCCGCGGAGAGCGCGGCGACCAGACCCGCGGCCACGGCTATGCGGGCCACGCGTCTCGTGCCCGTTCTCGGATCGCGCTGGGGGGTGAGGCTCATCGGCATCCCTTGTAGGTAAAGGAGCGTGCGTCGAACGACCGCAAAGCTTTACCCAAGGAACAGATGTTTGGGGAGTGTTGACCGAATCGATATGGACGTATGGGGAAAACCCCCGATCGGTTTTGCCGTTTGAGTCCTGAATCGCCGAAATATGCATCGCGCGTGGCCGGACCGGCAGGCTAACGTCCCGGGGTGCGCAAGAACTTGAGGGTCGCGGCCTACGCCATCTGCGTCCGCGACGGCCGCATCCTGCTCGCCCGCTCACCCGCCCCCGACGGCACCCCCGAGTGGGTCCTGCCCGGCGGCGGCATGGAACACGGCGAGGACCCCTACGACACCGTCGTCCGCGAGGTCGAGGAGGAGACCGGCTACCGCGTCGAGGTCACCGCCCTCCTCGGCGTCAACTCCCTGCGCCGCACCTTCCCGGGCCGCCTCCTGCGCCGGCCCACCGACCACCACGGCGTCCGCCTCCTCTACGAGGCCCGGATCGTCGGCGGCGACCTGCGCAACGAGGTCAACGGATCGACCGACCTCGCGGCTTGGCAGGACCTGGACGCGGTCACCGGGCTGCGGCGCATCCCGTTGGTCGACGCGGGACTGCGGCTGTGGCGGGAACGCCCGGCGGGCGGACGGGCGTAGTCCCCCTGTCGTTCCCCGGAAGGTGAACACGGAGTGACCGCTTTCGGGCCGTCCGCCGAGCGGTCGGGGACACCCAGGGTGGCCCAAGATCCACGTACGGTGATCGGCGCTGCCCGTTGCCGTCTCGTTCACACACAGGTCATCCCCGGTGCCAAGCATCCAGTACGAGCGGGACGTTCGCTGTTGCGAGCACCCGCGACCACTGCCGACGCGTTCGCACCCGGGGAGACCGCGCCATGTCGCGCATACGCTCTGTCGCCAGCTCCACGCTGGGGGTCAACCGCCGTACCGTCCTCGCCGCCACCGCGGCCGTGTCCGTCTCCACGGGCGTCGGCTACGGGCTGCGGCCCACCGAAAGCGAGGCCGCGCCCGCCCACGGGGCCGCGTCCGCCGACGCGGAGGCCGAGGCGCCGGTCGCCTCCTCCCGCCGGGCGCCCGCCGCCCCGCTCGCCCCCTACACCCGCGGCACCACCCTCGCCACCGTCGCCGCCCCCCGCACCGGCTCCGGATACCGCCGCCTCGGCGACGGCCCCGGCTGGAAGCGCGTCGTCCGCGACGAACTCGCCGCCCCCAAGTCGGGCCGCGCCGGCCGCCGTACCGCGCTCGCCGCGTTCATCCAGCTCACCGACATGCACCTGATCGACAGCCAGCACCCGATGCGCCTGGAGTACCTCCGCTCCTCGGACATCAAGGCCTGGCGTCCGCACGAGGCGCTCACCGTGCAGGGCGCGGTCTCGCTGGTCGAGCGGATCAACGCGCTGCGCGGAGCCCCCGTCACCGGCTCCCCGCTGCACTTCGCGATGGCGACGGGCGACAACACCGACAACAACGCCCACACCGAGCTGGAGTGGTTCCTGAAGGTGATGAGCGGCGGCCGCATCACCCCCAACTCCGGTGACCCGCGCCGCTACGAGGGCGTCCAGAACAGCGGCCTGAAGCAGTACTGGCAGCCCGACACCGCCGTACGCGACGCCGACAAGCAGCTCGGCTTCCCGCACCTGGAGGGCTTCCTCGCCGCCGCCACCCGCGAGCTGCGCAGCCCCGGCCTCAACCTGCCCTGGTACTCCACCGTCGGCAACCACGACAGCCTGCCCCTCGGCTGCTACGGCCACGGCGACCCCTACCTCGCCGAGTACGCCATCGGCGGCCGCAAGCTGATGAGCCTGCCCGCCGCCGAGGCCAAGCGGCTCCAGGACACCATCAAGTACGCAAAGGACCCCATGGGCGTCGTCTTCCGCGACCTCCTCAAGGCCCACACCCGCGACATGCGCCCGGTCACCCCGGACGAGCGCCGCGCCCCCTACACCCCCGCCGACTACCTCAAGGCCCACCTGGACCCGGCCTACGCGGGCGTCGGCCCGGTCGGTCACGGCTACTCCTCGGCCAACGTCGACGCGGGCACGCAGTACTACACCTTCCGCATCGCCGACGACGTCCTCGGTATCAGCCTCGACACCACCGACCCCGGCGGCCACTACAACGGCTCCATCGGCGCGGCCCAGCTGAAGTGGCTGGAGCGGACCCTGCGCGAGAACAAGCACTCGTTCGCCATCGTCTTCAGCCACCACACGAGCACGACGATGTCGAACTCCCGCCCGGACCCGTCCCGCCCGACCGAGCGCCGCCACAACGGTGGCGAACTCCTCCACCTCCTCGGTCGCCACCGCAACGTCCTCGCCTGGGTCAACGGCCACATCCACCAGAACCGCATCACCGCGCACTCCGCCCCCGACGGCGGCTCCTTCTGGGAGATCTCCACCGCCTCCCACGTCGACTTCCCCCAACTCGCCCGCGTCATCGAGCTGGTCGACAACAAGGACGGCACCCTCTCCCTCTTCACCACCCTGATCGAGTCCGCGGCCCCCCACCGCACCGACTTCACCGACCTCTCCCAGACCGGCCTCGCCGCCCTCTACCGCGAGCTGTCCTTCAACGCGCCGGGCGCCGACACGACGACGCTGGGCAGAGACGCGGACGACCGCAACACGGAGCTGGTGCTGATGCGCTGACCCGCGCGCGACGCGGGCGTGGGCCCCGGTTCCCTCGTGGGAACCGGGGCGTTCGCGTGTTGACGTAGCGCATCGCTTCGCGTCGGCTTTCGCAACACCCCGTGACATGAGGAGGGGCCACCCCGGGCGGTCAAGCCCCGGTGGCCCCTCCTCTCCCCTCCTGGCCCCGCCCCGGTCCGTCACTACCGGGGCAGCACCACCACATACGCGGCCGGGTCGCGGTCTCCCGACGCCATCAGGGCCGTGCGGAGGACCGTGGCCTGCTGTTCCATGCAGTCGCGGAGCTTCTTGGGGGTGACGTGGACGACGGTGATGCCCAGCCGTTCCAGGTGCTCGCGCTTGCGGGCGTACTCGGACCACAGGGCGTCGTCCTCCTGGCGGTTGCCCGGGCGGGGCGCGCGGGTGTCGAGTTCGACCGCGACGGCTTGCTCCGGCCAGTACGCGTCGAGGCCGCCCAGGCAGGGGCCGCCCGGCAGACGCAGGTCGACGTTCCACACCGGGTCCGGGAGTCCGTACTCCCGGACCATGCGGTACAGGCGGTTCTCCGCGATCGCGCGCCCCTCCGCCAGCAGCGAGTCCACCGCGTTCACGACCTGTGGCCGGCTCAACAGCTTCGCCTCGTTCAACTCCCGTACGACCAAGGAGGGTTCGCAGTGGCCGGACCGTACGGCCTCCGTCAGGAGGCGGCGTACCACGCCCGGGTCCGTCACG
Organism: Streptomyces sp. NPDC043427; assembly: GCF_056436655.1. Lineage (NCBI taxonomy): Bacteria > Bacillati > Actinomycetota > Actinomycetes > Kitasatosporales > Streptomycetaceae > Streptomyces > Streptomyces sp. NPDC043427. The sequence continues at coordinate 86,361 of NZ_JBWKCC010000033.1, forward strand.
TCCGCGACCGCGTCGGCCAGGGCGCGCGGTACCGGCGCGACCGGCAGGCCCGTGACCTGCTGCGGTGCGGGCAGGGCCGACGTACGGACGATGCGCGCGCAGCCCGCCGAGCGCAGGCGGCGCAGGCGCGGGACCAGGACGTCGATCTTCTCCAGGGAGGGGAGGGCAGGCGCGGAGGAGAAACCGTGGAGCGTCAGGGCCGCCAGGCCCGTGATCATCGCCTCCCGGTACTCCCGGTACTCCCTGCCGTCCGCGCACGGCTGTGTCGGCACACCGGCTGCCGCCACCGTCCCCACCGTCGATGTGTCCCGCGCCCCGTACGTCAGCACCGCGTGCAGCCGCTCCTCGCTGGTCGGCGGGCCGGGGTGGAGCAGGATCACACCGGGGAGGACCTGCTGCCACGGGCCGCCGGGACGGCACTGCTCGTTGGTCTCCGCCGACGAGACGCCGTGGGCCTTCAGCTGTGCCGTCGTCATCACCCGGCGTCGGCCGTCGGAGAGGTGGCGCAGGGGGCGGGGGGAGGCCGGGGGGAGCGGCGTGTTGTGGTTCATGACCGGGAGGTTCCCGGACCCGGAGCCGCCTTGAACCGCTGTTACACGCTCGTCGACAAATGCGGACAAGGCTGCGCTAAAGGACGGGTGTTCGGGTACCGAAAGCCCCTGGTCCCTGCGGGTGTGGACCAGGGGTTACGGCCCCATTGCCCGAATTCCGTAACGGTCACCGCATGCCGAAATCATGGCCAAAGGTCAAGCGGCGACCGAAGATGTCATGCGATCATCGGACTTCTCCTGCCTCCGCGTCCCGCCCCTGCCCCCGCAACGCCCGCGCCAAGTCGTCCCGCGCCTCCAGCACCAGCCTGCGCAGTGCCGGAGCCGCCGTCTCGTGCGCCGCCAGCCACGCGTCCGTCGCGTCCAGCGTCTCCTGGGAGTCCGCCAGGGACGGGAACAGGCCCCGCACCACGTCCATCCCGATCTGGATCGACCGCTGCTCCCAGACCTGCTCGATCGCCGCGAAGTACTTCTCCGCGTACGGCGCGAGCAACTCCCGCTGCGAGGACTGGCCCCAGCCCCCGATCGTCGCCTCGACCAACGCGTTCGACAGCGCCTCCGACTCCACCACCTGCGCCCACGCCTGCGCCTTCACGGCCGCCGAGGGGCGGGCGGCGAGGCAGCGGACCTGGTGGCGCTTGCCGGAGGCGGTGTCGTCGCGGGCCAGTTCGGCGGCCAGGTCCTTCTCGTCGGCGACGCCGTGCACGGTCAGCTGCTCCAGGAACGCCCACCGCAGCTCCTGGTCGACGTCCAGCCCCTCGATGGTCGACGTGCCCTCCAACAGGTCCCGCAGCAGGCGCAGGTCGGCCTCGTCCGACGCCACCGTCGCGAAGAACCGCGCCCACGCCAGCTGGTGCTCGCTGCCCGGCGCCGCCTGCCGCAGCTCCCGCAGCGCGCCCTCCGCCAGCAGCCGTCCGCCCGTCTCCCGCCAGCCGGGGGCGACGTAGTGGACGAGGGACGAGTTCGCCCACGCGTGCAGCATCTGCAGCACGCCGATGTCGGACTCGCGACCCGCGAACCGCAGCACCAGCGCCACGAAGTCCCGCGCCGGCAGCAGCGCGTCCCGCGTCATGTTCCACAGCGCCGACCAGCACAGGGCGCGCGCCAACGGGTCGGTGAGGTCGCCCAGGTGCCCCCGCAGCGTCTCCAGCGAGGTCTCGTCGAAGCGGGTCTTGCAGTACGTCAGGTCGTCGTCGTTGACGAGGACCAGCTCCGGCGCCTGCTCACCCACCAGCTCCGGCACGACCGTACGCGCACCGTCGACGTCGACCTCGGCGCGGGTGTACCGCTCCAGCGTTCCGCCCGGGGTGCGCCGGTACAGCCCGATCGCCACCCGGTGCGGGCGCAGCTCGGGGTGGGACTCAGGGGCCTCCTGGAGCACCGCGAGTTCGTCGATCCGGCCGTCCGCGCTCAGCAGGACCTGCGGGGTCAGCGAGTTCACCCCGGCCGTCTGCAGCCAGGACCGCGCCCAGGTGCCCATGTCCCGGCCGCTGGTCTCCTCCAGGACCGACAGCAGGTCGCCGAGGCGGGTGTTGCCGTACGCGTGCCGCTTGAAGTAGCGGCGGGCTCCCTCGAGGAAGGCGTCCTGGCCGACGTAGGCGACCAGTTGCTTCAGCACCGAGGCGCCCTTGGCGTAGGTGATGCCGTCGAAGTTCAGCTTGGCGTCCTGAAGGTCACGGATGTCGGCCGTGATCGGGTGCGTGGAGGGCAGCTGGTCCGCGCGGTACGCCCAGGCCTTGCGGCGGTTGGCGAAGGTGATCCAGCCGTCCTTGAAGCGGGTGCCGCCGACCAGGGCGAAGGCGCCCATGAAGTCGGCGAAGGACTCCTTCAGCCACAGGTCGTCCCACCACTCCATGGTGACGAGGTCGCCGAACCACATGTGCGCCATCTCGTGCAGGATCACGTTCGCGCGGCTCTCGTACGACGCCCGCGTCACCCTGCCCCGGAAGATGAACTCCTCCCGGAAGGTCACCAGGCCCGGGTTCTCCATCGCGCCGAGGTTGTACTCGGGGACGAACGCCTGGTCGTACTTCCCGAAGGGGTACGGGTAGTCGAAGTGGTCGTGGAAGAAGTCCAGGCCCTGCTTGGTCACCAGGAACACGTCGTCGGCGTCGAAGTGGGGCGCCAGGCCCTTGCGGCACAGGGCGCCGAGGGGGATCTCCAGAGTCGTGCCGTCGCCCAGGTCGCGGGAGTACGAGTCCGTCACGTAGTGGTAGGGCCCCGCGACCACGCAGGTGATGTACGTCGAGATCGGCTTCGTCTCCGCGAACCGCCACACCCCGTCGTGCCGCTCGCCGACGCCGTTGCTCCACACCGTCCACTCCTCCGGCGCCCGCACCTCGAAGCGGAAGGGGGCCTTCAGGTCGGGCTGTTCGAAGGTGGCGAAGACGCGGCGGGAGTCGGCCGGCTCGTACTGCGTGTAGAGGTAGACCTCGCCGTCCTCGGGGTCGACGAAGCGGTGCAGGCCCTCGCCGGTGCGGGAGTAGGCGCACTGGGCGTCGACGACCAGCTCGTTGTCGGCCGCCAGGTCCTCCAGGAGGATGCGGGTGCCGTCGAAGACCTCGCCGGGGTCGAGATCGTGGCCGTTCAGGGAGACGGCGGTGACGCTCGGCGCGACCAGGTCCGCGAAGCTGCTCGCGCCGGGCTCGGCGCAGCGGAAGCGGATCGTGGTGACCGAGCGGAAGGTGCGCGGCGCCCCTTCCTCGACGTCCCCCTCGCCGGTGACGGCGGAGCGCACGTCGAGGGACACGTCGTACCCGTCGACGGACAGCAGGGCGGCCCGCTCCCGGGCCTCGTCGCGGGTCAGGTTCTCACCGGGCACGGGCGGTACTCCCTCGGCTGGTGTTCGGCAGGTGAACAGGGCCGATCCTGCCACGTGCCCCTGACCCGGGGCAGCCGGGAATGGAGCGGGGGCGGTCGACGTTGCCTGTTCAAACGGCCGTATTCCTAGGGAGAGCCATGTCCGAGTCCGCGACCGCTTCCGGCAAGACCCCCGTCGACTTCTGGTTCGATCCGCTGTGCCCGTGGGCGTGGATGACGTCCCGCTGGGTGCTGGAGGTGGAGAAGGTCCGTGACATCGAGGTCCGCTGGCACATCATGAGCCTGGCGGTGCTGAACGAACCCAAGATCGACGAGCTGCCCGAGGAATACCGCGAGCTGCTGGAGACCAAGGCGTGGAAGCCGGTGCGTGTGGTGACCGCCGCCTGGCAGAAGCACGGCGCCGACGTCCTCGGCCCGCTCTACACCGCGCTCGGCACCCGCTTCCACAACAACGGTGAGGGCCCGACCCTGGAGGCCATCGCGGGCGCGCTCGCCGACGTCGGTCTGCCCGCCGACCTGATCGACTACGCCGAGCAGAAGGACTTCGAGTTCGACGCCGAGCTGCGCGCCTCCCACAAGGAGGGCATCGAGAAGGTCGGCCAGGACGTGGGCACCCCGGTCATCGCCGTCCCCGGCCCCGACGGTGAGCAGATCGCCTTCTTCGGCCCGGTCGTCACCCCCGCCCCGAAGGGCGAGGAGGCCGCCCGCCTCTGGGACGGCACCCTCGCGGTCGCCTCGGTCCCGGGCTTCTACGAGATCAAGCGGACCCGGACCAAGGGCCCGGACTTCAGCAACCTGTAGGGGACACGCGCCGGCGGGGTCACGACCCCGCCGGCAGGAAGGTGCCGACGCGCCAGTTGTCCTTGCGCTGGACGCGGCGGCAGCCGTCGGTTCCGCAGCGGTGGAAGGCCTTGGCCACGAAGTGGCCGCCGTCCAGCATCGGCAGCAGCACCTGCCGGGCTCCCTCGATCTCGGCCTCGCTCAGATCCCGGAAGTCCGTCAGCCTGTCGTGGCAGGTGGGACTCGGACACCGCACATGCGCCATGAACGCCTCCTCGTGAACCGGCCGGGCGGGCCGACAGCAGTAAGGAATCGGTCATACCGTACATCTGGGGTGTTCGCCAGGACCCCTGGAACCGGGAAACCCCCGCGAGTCACGTCCTCGCGGGGGCCTGCTCCGGAGGGGGTGTCAGCTCCGGGCGCGTGCCCGCTGCCACGCGTATCCGACGGCCGCGAGGAACAAGGTCATCCCGCCCGTCGAGAGCAACTGCACGCGCGTGTCCGGCTCCCGCGCCATCAGGACGAAGATCGCCGCCATGCCCGCCAGCGCGACCCACGTCAGTACCGGGAACGCCCACATGCGCACGACCAGCTTCTCCGGCGCCTCCCGCTCCAGCCTGCCCCGCAGGCGCAGCTGCGAGATCGCGATGAGGATCCAGACGACGAGGATGACCGCGCCGATCATGTTGAGCAGCCAGGGGAAGACGTCGTCGGGGCGCCAGTAGCTGAGCAGCACACAGGCGAAGCCGAAGACCGAGGAGGCGAGTACGGCGATCCGCGGGACGCCGCCCGACACCCGGCCCAGCACCTTCGGGCCCTGGCCCCGCTCGACCAGCGAGTACGCGATGCGCGAGGAGCCGTAGATGTTGGCGTTCATGGCCGACAGGAGCGCGACGAACACCACCACGTTCATCAGCTGTCCCGCCCCGGGGATGCCGAGGTGGTCGAGGGCGGCGACGTACGGGCCCTTCTCCACGACCTCCTTCGAGTCCCACGGGACCAGCGTCACGATGACCGCCATCGAGCCGACGTAGAACAGCGCGATGCGCCACATCGCCGTACGGACCGCGCTCGCCACGCCCTTGACCGGGTCCTCCGACTCGGCTGCCGCGATGGTGACCGTCTCCAGGCCGCCGTACGCGAAGACCGAGGCGAGCAGACCGATCACCAGGCCCTCGCCGCCGCCCGGCAGGAAGTCCGTGAGGTTCGACGTGCCGGGGGAGTCCGTGCCCGGCAGGACCCCGGCGATCGCCAGCACGCCGAGGACCAGGAACAGGGTGATCGCGGCGACCTTCAGGGCCGCGAACCAGAACTCGAACTCGCCGAAGTTCTTCACCGCGGCGAGGTTCGCGCCGCAGAAGACCAGCATGAACAGCGCCACCCAGGCCCACTCCGGCGTGCCCGGCAGCCACCCCGTGACGATCTTCGCCGCGCCGATGCCCTCCAGACCGACGGCCGTGCACAGCAGCACCCAGAACGACCAGCCCGCGGTGAAGCCCGCCCACGGCCCGATCGCCCGCTCGGCGTGCGCCGAGAACGAACCCGACGACGGATACGCGGCCGACATCTCGCCCAGCATCCGCATCACCAGCATCACGAGGAGACCGGAGAGGGCGTAGGCGACGACGATCGAGGGGCCGGCGGCGGCGATGCCCGCGCCGGAGCCGACGAACAGACCGGCTCCGATCACTCCGCCGAGGGCGATCATCGACAGGTGGCGCGGTTTGAGACCGTGGGAGAGGGCGGCCCCCTGCGGGGGCGTCCGGGTGGTGGTGCTGTGCGGCATGGGCGTGGCTCGTCCAATGCGTAGATGGGCAAAAACGCCCACAGTCTGGGCAGCCTCCCCCTCGCGGGGGTGAGGCTGCCCATGATGCGGACACCGGCGATACGGTCGGTGATCTTCCGTTTACCCGGCGACCGGCGAGTTACGCGGCGACCGGCGAGGCACCGGCGACAGGTGAAGCGTCGGCGACCGGCGTGTAGTGCGCGGCGTCCCCCTCGATCGAGTAGCTCTCCTTGCCCTCGATGCCCACCGGCACGTCACCGGCCACCGTCACCCGGTGCAGGCGGCGCGGACGGCCGTCGTAGTTGTCGACGGCGTAGTGCTGGGTGATGCGGTTGTCGAACAGGACCAGCTGGTTCTCCGACCAGCGGTGGCGCAGGATGTTCTCCGGCCGGGTCACGTACGCCTGGAGCAGGTCGAGGATCTTGCGGGACTCGGTCGGTGACAGTCCCACGATCCGCTGGGCGAACCCGCCGATGAACAGGCCGCGCTCACCGGTCAGCGGGTGGACGCGGACCACCGGGTGGACCGTGCGGTACTTGATCGACGTGAACTGGGCGCGCTGGGCGGCCTGCCGCTCGTCGATCTCCTCCTCCGGGACGGCGTAGTCGTAGTCGTTGGTGTGCTCCGCCCACAGGGTGTCCGCCAACTGCCGCAGCGGCTCGGGCAGGTTGCGGTAGGCGGCCGCCGAGCTGGCGATCAGGGTCTCACCGCCGTACGGCGGGATCGTGATGCTGCGCAGGGTGCTGGCCTGCGGCGGGTTGAGGACGAACGTGACGTCGGTGTGCCAGTGGTTGGCGGCCCGGCCGCGTTCGCTGTCGACGGGGAGGACGTTCGGGACGCCGTCGACGGAGGACACCGTCGGGTGCGCGGTGGTGGTCTCGCCGAAGTGGCGGACGAAGGCCTGCTGGCCCTCGTCGTCGAGGTTCACGTCGTCGAAGACCAGGGCCTTGTGGACGTTGAGGGCCTCGCGGATCGCGGTGGCCGTCTCCTCGTCGAGCGGCTTGGAGATGTCGACGCCGGACACCTGGGCGCCGATGTTCGCGGTGACCTTGCGGATCTCGATGGACATGGGGGTGGTCCTCTCAGACGGTGGCGAGTTCGGGGCTGACGTGCTGGTTGGCGGGGCGCGGAAGGCCGTAGCGCTCGCGCAGGGTCTGCCGCGGGCCGTACTCCGCGCGGAGCAGGCCGCGGGCGCGCAGGAGGGGGACGACGTGGTCGACGAAGGCGTCGAGGCCGGACGGCAGCACGGCGGGCATGATGTTGAAGCCGTCGGCGGCGCCAGACCGGAACCACAGCTCGATCGTGTCGGCGACCTGCTCGGGCGTCCCTGCGAAGGTGAGGTGCCCGCGCCCGCCGCCGAGCCGCCCGATCAGCTGCCGGACGGTGAGGCGCTCGCGCCGGGCCAGCTCGACGATGAGTGTGTAGCGGCTCTTGGCGCCCTCGATGGCGTCCTCGGACGGCAGGTCTGCGGGAAGCTGTGCGTCCAGCTCCAGCGTTCCCGGCTCCAGTTGCAGCAGCCTCTCCAGGCGGTCCACGCCGTGCGTGTGGACGATGTGGTCCTCGAGGACCTGCTCGCCTGCCCGCGCCTCGGCCTCCGTGGAGCCGATGACGGGGACGATGCCCGGCAGCACCTTGATGTGGCCGGGGTCGCGGCCGGCCGCGACCGTACGGGACTTCAGGTCGGCGTAGAAGTCCCGTGCGTCCTTCAGCGTCTGCTGGGCGGTGAACACGGCCTCCGCGTACCGGGCCGCGAACGCCTTGCCGTCCTCCGAGGAGCCGGCCTGCACCAGCAGCGGGTAACCCTGCGGTGTGCGGGGCACGTTGAGGGCACCCTCGACGCTGAAGTACGTCCCCTTGTGCCGGGGCGGGTGGATCTTGGCGTCGTCGCCCCAGACGCCGGCCGCCTTGTCGGCGACGATCGCGTCGTCCTCCCAGCTGTCCCAGAGCTTCAGGGCCACGTCGAGGAACTCGGCGGCGCGGGCATACCGCTCGGCGTGGGCGGGCTCGGCGTCGAGTCCGAAGTTGCGGGCGGCTTCCGCACCCGCCGTGGTCACGATGTTCCAGCCCGCCCGGCCGCCGCTGATGATGTCCAGGGAGGCGAACTTGCGGGCCAGGTTGTAGGGGGAGTTGTAGGAGGTGGACGCCGTGGCGATCAGGCCGATGTGCTCGGTCGCCGTCGCCAGCGCGGTGAGCAGGGTGAGGGGTTCCAGGGCGCCGGCCGGGCGCTGCGCGATGGTGCCCCACAGCTGCGGGCCGTCGGCGAGGAAGAGGGAGTCGAAGGTGCCGCGTTCGGCGGTCCTCGCCAGCCGGACGTAGTGGTCGAGCTCGACGTGGGCGTACGGGTCGCTCTCCGGGAGCCGCCAGGACGCCTCGTGGTGGCCGGTGGTCATGAGGAACGCGTTGAGGTGGAGCTGTCTCGATGTCACTGGTGGTCCTCCGTCACGCCCAGGGCGCTGAGCAGCCGCTCGCGGTACTCGCCGAGCAGCGGGTCCCGGTACGAGCGCGGATGTGGTCGGTCGATGGTCAGGTCGAGGCCCACGCGGCCCCGGTCGAGGACGAGGACACGGTCGGCGAGCACGATCGCCTCGTCCACGTCGTGGGTGACCAGCAGCACGGACGGCCGGTGGTGCTCCCACAGTTCGCGCAGCAGGGCGTGCATCTTGATGCGGGTGAGCGCGTCCAGGGCGCCGAACGGTTCGTCGGCGAGGAGGAGTTCGGGTTCGCGGACCAGAGAGCGGGCCAGCGCGGCACGCTGTGCCTCGCCGCCGGACAGCTCGCTCGGCCACGCCCGCTCCCGGCCGGCGAGCCCCACCTCGGCGAGGGCGGCCCGCCCCCTTTCGACCCCGTCGGTTCCCAGCAGTACGTTGTCCAGCACGCGCCGCCAGGGCAGCAGCCGGGAGTCCTGGAACACCACCGACACCCGCTCGGGTGCGGTGAGCTGCCCGCTTCCGGCGACCTCGTGGTCCAGGCCCGCGATGGCGCGCAGCAGGGTGCTCTTGCCGGAGCCGCTGTGTCCGAGGAGGGCCACGAACTGGCCGGAGGGGATGTCGAGGTCGAGGCCGTCGAGGACCGTGCGCCCGTCGAACGAGCGGGTCAGTCCCCGGAGCTGGACGGCGGGACGGGTCAGCTGCTGAGTGTGCGGCGCCACGACAGCACCCTCCGTTCGATGAGACGGACCGCGCTGTCGGAGATCAGACCGAAGACGCCGTAGATGAGCAGGCCGACGAGGATGACGTCCGACTGGCCGTAGTTCTGGGCCTGGAACATCATGTAGCCGAGGCCGCTGGTGGCGTTGATCTGCTCCAGGACGACCAGGCCGAGCCAGGATCCGGTCACGCCGAGCCGGAGGCCGACGAAGAAGCCCGGCAGGGCGCCGGGGATGACGATCTGCCGGACGAACTGGAACCTGGACAGGCCCTGCACCTCGGCGAGTTCGACGAAGCGGTGGTCGATGCCGGACAGCGCGGCGTGCGTGTTGAGGTAGATCGGGACGTAGACGACGATGGCGATGATCGCGATCTTGAAGGTCTCGCCGATGCCCAGCCAGAGGATGAACAGCGGGATCAGACCCAGGGTCGGTATCGCCCGGTTCAGCTGCACCGTCCCGTCGATCAGCGCCTCCCCGACCCGGCTCAGCCCGGACGCGAGCGCCAGCGCGATCCCGGCGGACAGGCCGATCGCGAATCCGGAGCCCGCCCGCTGGAGCGAGGTCAGGATGTCGGTGGGGAGCGTGCCGTCGCTCCACAGACGGGCGCCGGTCTCGACGACCGTCCAGGGCGCCGGGATCGCGCCGGTGTCGAGCTGCCCGGCAGCCGAGGCAGCGGCCCACAGGGCGAGGACGAGGAGCGGGCCGGCGAGCCGGGTGGCGGGCCGGCGCCTGCCGGGGGAGAGGCGGCGGCGTCGCCGCACCTGGGTGCGCTCCTCGGCGACGGTCGCGGGTACGGCTACGGTCGTGGTCACGGCGGTCACCTCTGGTACTCCTCGGGTACGGCCTGGGCGGCGATGGACTCGAAGCGGTGGTCGAAGAGCGAGTCGACCTTGAACTCCTTCACGAAGCCGCCCTCCGCGAGCAGATCGGCGGTCTCCTGCTCCCACCTGATGGCCTCGTCCCAACTCGGCGGGAACAGCGGCTTGTTGGCGAGGTCCGTGATGCCCTTGGCCTGGTCGGGGGTCAGATTCTGCGTCTTGACGTAGAACTCCTCGTTCCAGACGTCGGGGTGCTCGTACTGCCACACCTGGCCCTTGGCCCACTGCGGGATGTAGGCGGCGATCGCGGCGGCCTTCGCGGAGTCGTTCAGCACGGACGTCGGCGCCCACAGCAGGTTGAGCAGGTCGACGACGTCGGTGTCGATGGTGTGGGCGCCCTTGGACCCGTACTGCTTCAGGTACGCGGGTGACTGGCTGTTGGCGAGAGGGGCGACATCGACCTGGCCCGACTGCAGGGCGGTGAGGAACTGGTTGCTGGTCAGCGGGACGAGATCCACGTCGTCGTACTTCAGCCCCGCCTTCTTCAGCGCCCGCAGCAGCACGACGCCCTGCGCCTGGCCCTGCGAGAAGGCGAGCTTTTTGCCCTTGAACTCCTCGACCGAATGGATGTCGCTGCCGGGCTTGGTGGCGAAGAGGTAGTTCGGCTTTCGGGTGATGTCGATCGCCACGATCTTCGCGTCGAATCCCTGGTAGTGCGCCTGGATCGGCGGAATGCCCGCGTTGTTGGCGAGGTCCAGGGACTTGGCGCGAAATGCGTTGATGACATCGGGACCGGCGCCGATGTTCAGCCAGCTCGACACCGTGAACGGTAGCTCGGGCAATTTCGCCAGCCTGAACTGGAGTTGTTGCACCCCCTGGTACGAGGCGATCTTCAGTTTCGTACCGGAGGGGACCTTCGAGGCCAGCGGAGCGGCCGAGGCTCCCTCGCTGCCGGTGGCGGCGCTGCTCTCCGCGCAGCCGCTCAGCCCTACGGCGGCGGCACCGGCGCCGAGCAGCGAGGTGAGGAAGAGGCGCCGGTCGAAACCGGACAGGGGTGAAGAAGGCATGGGAGAGCTCCGTGAGTTCATGAGGACGAATGCATGCCGAATTCCGGGCAGGGGAGGGCCCGAGAAGGGAATTCGCGCAGGGAGGGATGGCGCTCAGGGGCGCGTCAACGCGTCAGCAACAAAGGGTGCGACAGCTCATGAGTATGATGCTCCTGTCTTCGGGCAACGCCTGTCAACATTCGGAGTTTCTGAATTAATTCAGCTTGGGCGAGGTGCCCAGGGGATCCCGGTAGAGCACATCCAGAACCACCGATCCACCCGCCACGGCGAGCACGGAATCCGGGAAACTGGTGGGCGAAACCGATGCCGCCCGCTCCGGCCCGACCGCCTCGCGCAGCGCGGCCAGGCAGTCCTTCCGGTGCAGGACCCCGACCTCGGTGACGACGACCGTCTCCGGATTGAGCACGTCGAGGAGCAGCCCCACGGCCCGCCCCACCATCCGCGCCCGCTCCACGAGCAGCCGTACGGCCACCGGGTCGCCGGCCGCCGCCGCGGCGAGCACATGCATCGGGTTCACGCCCTCGATGACGCCCGCCTCGCGCGCCCGCCGGCACAGCGTCCGCTCGCTCAACTCGACCTGGAGGCAGCCGACTCGCCCGCACGCGCACGGCTCCGTACCGCCGCCGAGCGGGAGATGGGCGATGGCACCCGATTGCGAGCGGGGCCCGTGGTGCACCTCGTCGTGGGTGGCGAACGCCGCGTCGACCACGTTGCCGACGAACAGGTGCAGCACGCTGCCACTGCCCCGCACCCGCCCGAACAGCCGCTCGGCGTTGACCAGGGCCCGCGCGTGCCCGTCCACATGGACCGGCAGCCCGGTGCGGGCACGGACCACCTCACGCACCGCCACGTCCCGCCAGCCGAGCAGCGGATGCTCGACGATGGTGCCGGAGTCCCGGTCCACCCAGCCGCCCGCGGCCACCCCCACGCCCAGCGGCCGGCTGCCGGGCGCCTCGGCGAGCAGCGCGCACAGCCCGTCGGCGGCCCGCGCCAGCACCTCGCGGGGATCGGTGCGCCCGTGCTGCAGCCGCCGTTCGACCAGCACCCGGCCCCGCAGATCCAGCAACGCGACGGTGGTGTACGGCACCGCGATGTGCACCCCGCCCACCACGAACCGCGAGTCGTCCAGCTCGACCGGCACATGCGGCCGGCCCACCCCGTTGGAACGCCGGGGCGCGGCGGCCTCCCGGACGAGGCCGAGCTCCGTGAGCCGGGCGCAGTGGTCGGTCACCGATGCCGGGGACAGCCCGGTCACCCGGGCGATGGTGCTGCGCGCCACCGGCCCGTGCTCGAGGACGGAGCGCAGGACGACACTGGCGCTGGTGCGCCGCCGGCCGGGGTCGGCGGCGCGGGGGACGGGGGACATCAGGGTGGTGGATGCCGCGGTACGGGGCATGGGAATCTTCCTCGGGGCCGGTCCGACACTGCGCCGTCTTGGGAGATGAGGCGCCTCGGATCGACTCCGCCCGCCTCACACCTTCTTGAGGTCTCGCGGACGGCGACAGGCGGCCGCGCCGACGCGCCGCAGGTCGACGTGTCGACGCGACGAGAAGTTCCGGGCCTGGGCAACCATGCGCACGAAGGTAGCGAAAGGGCCCACCGCTGCCCAGACGGCGTCCGACGGGCGAGACGGCGGCCGAGAAGGCTTTGGTGGAACCCCACAGTCCGGGCCGTCAACTCCCGTGTGACGAGGGCGTCGCCACCTCAGTGACCGGCGTCACGCCATACCGCGTGTAACCAGCACTCTTTGTCCGGAGCCCACCAACTCGCCGTTCCACCCTTTGTCGAGCGCTGACGGTGATCGACGCGAGGACGCTGGGATAGCGTCACCGTGTCCCCAACTGCCCTCACCCTCGCGGAGTCCCCATGAGCACCGCCGCCGTCACGTCGATTCGCCCCGGACAGGTCCTCGCCGACCTGCTCCCGGCCTCCCGGGTCCGGGACGTCGCCCTGGTGGCCGGCGGCGCCGCGCTCACCGGCCTCGCGGCCCAGATCTCCGTCCCCGTGCTGGGCTCCCCGGTGCCGGTGACCGGCCAGACCTTCGCCGCGCTCCTGGTGGGTACGACGCTCGGCGCGGGCCGCGGTTTCCTGGCGCTCGCCCTGTACGCGCTGGCGGGCGTCGCGGGCGTGCCGTGGTTCGCGAGCGGCACCTCCGGCGCGAGCGCCGTCTCCTTCGGCTACGTCCTGGGCATGATCCTCGCGTCCGCCGCCGTGGGTGCCCTGGCCCGCCGCGGCGCCGACCGCAACGTGTGGCGCATGGCGGGCACGATGCTCGTGGGCGAGGCGATCATCTACGCGGTCGGCGTCCCGTACCTGGCCTACGCCGCCGACATCTCCGCCTCCGCCGCCGTCGCGGCCGGCCTCACCCCGTTCCTGATCGGCGACGCCCTGAAGGCCGCCCTGGCGATGGGCCTGCTGCCCACGGCCTGGAAGCTCACAGACCGCTGATCCCGTAGTTCCTGCAGAAGAGGTTCGCCGGGTCGTACTGCGACTTCACCCCGGCGAGCCTCTTCGCCGTCTCCGCGTCGTACAGCCCCTCACCCCGGTCACCGGCCCCGAACGCGAAGTTGAGGGCCCGCCCGAGGGTGTCGGGTGCGAGCAGCGCGAACGCCGGATCGAGGATCTCCCGGGCCGCATGCCGGTCCCCGACGGTCAACACCCGCACCAGGAACCGCCCGTCGCGGTACGGCACCGCGTTCGACGCGCCCCGCGCCAGCGCCCCGCCCAGGTGGTTGACCTGGACGACGCACATGGCGTCGGCGTCCGGCCCGGTACGCGCGAGCAGCTCGGAGGCCCTGTCGACGTTCAACTCGCGCAGCACCGCACTGTCCCCGTAGTAGGAGTGCGGGAAGTCGGGGTCGCTGTGAATGGTGTGGCTCTCGGCGTACGGCATCTCGCGCAGTGAGTCGGACAGCACCGGCCCGATCTCCCGCAGGGGCGCGACCAGCCGCTCGCCGTCGGCGCCGGTGTACGCGACGCGCACGGAGACGACGTAACGCCCGCGCAGGTGCGGCGGCAGCGCCGGGATGTCCGGGTACGGTACGGCGGCGAAGGACGAGGTCAGATCGTCAGGCACGGTCCGCGTCCACTCCTCGTACGCCCGCAGCACGGCCGCCGGATCGACCTGCCGTCCGTCGAACGCGAGCGATCCGCCGTAGAGCCGTCGCACCGGTACGAGAGCGATCTCCAGCTCGGTGACGATCCCGAGGGTGTGGCCGCCGCCGAGAAGGGCCCAATAGAGGTCGGGCTCGGATTCCGGTGTGACGTGCCGCAGTGCACCGTCGGCGGTGACGACGTCGAGGGAGCGTACGTGGTCGGCCGCGTAGCCGAACTCGCGGGCGAGGATGCCGAGTCCGCCGCCCAGCGTGTACGACACGGCGCCGACCGAGGGGGCCGAGCCGTTGAGCGGCGCCAGACCGTACGGCTCGGCGGCCGCCACGACCTGCCCCCAGCACACGCCCGCCTGCACGCGGACGGTACGGGCGTCGGGATCGACGGTCACCCGGTCCATGCGGCGGGTGGTGACGAGGACGCCGCCCTCCGAGGCGCCGGGCAGACCGTGCCCGGTGGCGTGGACGCCGACCGGGAGGCCCCGCTCGGCCGCGTACCGCACGGCGGCGACGACGTCGGCGGGGGAGGAGGCGGCGACCACGAAGGCGGGCCGTTGGGTGAACCCGGTCTGGAACCCGGCGAGTTCCTCGTCGTACCCGGGCTCCCCGGGGCGGAGGACGAGCAGACCGGCGGTGTCGGTGAGGGAGTCGTTGAGGGCCATGAGGGCGATGGTGGCCGCATAACCTGACAGGCACCGTCAGGTTATGCGGCGCGTTTTTCGGTCCGCCGGCTCAGCCCTCCTGTCCCTGCGGCCGCCGACGCGACCACCACACTCCGGCGGCGCCCGCCGCGACGAGGGCGGCGCCGGTCGCGCCGAGCGGCAGGACGTCGCGCCTGGCGCCGGTCTCGGCGAGTTGGTCACCACCGGGTGCCACGGGCTTGTTGTCGGTGCCGAGGAGCAGGGGGGTGGCTGGGGCGTTCGGTGACGGGTTCGTCGTACCGAACGGCACCGGGCCCTGCTGCCAGAACGTCTTCTTCCCGTCGGCCGTCTGCACCGGCACACAGATCTTTCCGGTCTTGCCCAGATCGAACGTGGCGTCGACGTCGTACGACTTCGACTGGCCGGCCGCAAGATTGTCGATGGGGCAGGAGAAACCGCTGTTCGAACCCTTGGGGAGATTCTTTTCTTCGATGGGTGAGCAACCCTGAACGTTTTTGACCGTCAGGCCGTCGAAACCAACGACCAAAAGCCTGATCTTGCCGCTGTCCTTGGCCCCTTCATTCTTCACCGTGGCGGTAATCGCCGTCTCCTGGGACTTGTTGTCGACCGAGATCCGCTCGGGCAGGAGCGTGGTCAGCTTCACGCCCGCCGGGGCCTCGTCAACGGGCTTTCCCCCCTTGCCACTCGAAGGACCCTTGTCGTCGGCGCCGGCGGTGCCGGAAAGGATCATCACCGCCGAGAAAGATGCCGCGACCAGCGAACCCGTGATGGCCGTCGTGCGACGAGAACTCATGTTCACTTCCCCCTTGCTTCCCCCTGACTGCGCCTGAATTCGCAGTACTTGAAGAGCTACCACAAGATTTATCGGCACTATGCTGATACGCCTGGAAGTGTGACCATTGTGTGCCGATGAGGTCTGTTCGGAGAGTCGTAGAGGGGGTGCAGCGCATTGCCGGGAGACACGGGGAATACGAGGGGCGGCGGAGTTCCGGGGCGACTGGTGACCGGCCGCTACCGGCTGGTCGAAAGTATCGGCCAGGGAGGAATGGGGCGGGTGTGGCGAGCGGTCGACGAAATACTCGATCGTCTCGTCGCCGTCAAGGAAATGCGCATCGACGGCCTGGACGCGGAGGACACCCGCACCCGCCGCGAACGCGCCCTGCGCGAGGCGCGGGCCACGGCGCGCATCGACCACCCCAACGTCGTGCGGGTCTACGACGTCGTCGACGAGGGCGAACGCCTGTGGATCGTCATGGAGCTGGTCCACGGGCGCTCCCTGGAACGGATCATGGCGGAGGACGGCCCTCTGGGCCCGCCGGACACGGCACGGATCGGTCTTGAACTGGTCGCGGCGCTGCGGCAGGTGCACGCCGGGGGAGTCCTGCACCGGGACATCAAGCCGGGCAACGTCCTCGTCGAGAGCGAGGGCCGCCAACGGGTCGTCCTCACGGACTTCGGCATCGCCGCGATCGAGGACACGACCGCGCTCACCATGGTCGGCATGCTGGTCGGCTCCCCCGACTACATGGCCCCCGAACGTGTCTCCGGCCGCCCCCAGGGCCCCCCGTCCGACCTCTGGTCCCTCGGCGCGACCCTCTGCGCGGCCCTGACCGGCCACTCCCCCTTCTCCCGCGACACCACCCTCGCCACCCTGCACGCGGTCCTCTACGAGCAACCCGAACTCCCGCGGAGTGCGGGACCTTTGAGCGACGTCCTGGCAACCCTCCTGGAGAAGGACCCGTCGTCCCGCCCGGCCTTGGGGGACCTGGAGGAGACGTTGTGGGCTGTGGCCTTCCCTACGCCTACTCCGACGGTGGTGGTGGATGGGGCGGAGGTCGCGATTACGGGTGGGGACGAGGTCTCGGCCGACGCCCGGGCCTGCGAGGGGGAGGCCGATGGGCCGGGAGGGGCGGCCAAGCGGGGTGCGGGTACGGCGACAGGGGGACCAGGAACGTCGGTAGAGGAGCCGGGCGTTGGGGCTGCGGGACGGGGAGCGGCTGCTGGGGAGCGGGAAGAGGCGGCCGGGGAGCAGGCCGAACCGGTAGGGCAACCTGAGCCCCCGCGTGGGGCGATGCCGGAAGCGCCGGCGGCTGGAGGGCCAGGGACGGCGGCTGCGGACGCATCCGAGCCTGCTTCGGGGCCCGAGCCGCCGCAGGACGCGGTGCCACCGCCGCGTTCCACACCCGACGAGGCGAAGACGCCCACGGGCTGTGCTGCCGACAGGGAGTCAGAGAGCCGTGCCTGGGGGTCCGCAGCTCACGATGCCGACCGGGAGCCCGCAGACCAGATCGCCGTCCAGGGGCGTGCCGGCGACGCCCTCGACCGGGAGCCCGCCCGTAACGCCGCTGTCGGGGAGCCCACTGGCCGAGCGGCCGACCCGGAGCCGCCCCTCAGCTCGTCCACCGGCGTCACCCTCAGCTCGTCCACCGGCGTCACCCCCAGTTCCTCCGGCGGAATCGCCACCAGTTCCTCCGGCGGAATCGCCACCAGTTCCTCCGGCGGAATCGCCCCCAGCGTCTCGACCGAAGCTGCCTCCAGTACCCCCACGGAAGCTGCCTCCGAGGCCCTTTCGGACGTGCCGGTCGGTAACTCTGCCGCGGCCGTGCCGGACGCTGGTTCCGGCACCCCGGGCGGCAGCTCTGCCAGGGGCGTGCCCGAGGTTCGGTCGGGGGCGCGGGCCGGTGGCTTACCCGGGGTCCCCGACCCCCGCTCGGCCGTCCGGGCGGACGCGCCGACCGCACCGGCCCCACCCCGCCGCTCGCCCGGTGTTTCCCTCTCGCGGGCTCAGGCAGTCACCGAGGAGCGGCCCGCTCCCGGGCCGCGGCCCACTCTCGAGATCCGCCGCGCGCCGTATCCTCGCCCCGATGTGGGAGGGCACGTCGGCGAGCTCCCCGGCCCCGCCGTACCCGTCACCCCCGGCACCACCGCCCCCGCCCGCAACCCCCGCCGTACCGCCCTGCTCGCCGCCGCAGGCGTCCTCACCGCCGGTGTGGTCGTCGCCGTCGTGCTCGCGTCGGCGCCGGGGAAACCGGACGGGACCAGGGCGGGCCCCGCCCCACAGAGCACTGTCACCGCACCGTCCGCCGCCTCCTCCGGCACCGACAGCGCCCCGAACTCCACTCCCACCCCCAGTCCCACCTCCACCCCCTCCTCCACCGTCGAAGGCACCTCCAGGCCCCCGAGCCTGCCGCCAGGTGCGCATCCGGAGGCCGGTGGGTTCGCGTGGGCCACGCCCAAGGGGTGGCGACGGGACGTGAAGACGGGAGCGGAGGTGCACTACACGTCACCCGACGGCACACAGGAACTCGTCGCCAAGTCCTCCCTCGCCCGTGGCGATCTGATGGAGACCTGGGAGACCTCGGAGGAGAACGCCCACCAGGGGCAGGCGTACCGCAAGATCCGCCTGGACGAGACGACGTTCCGGGGCCACCCGGCTGTCGTCTGGGAATACACCTTCACCCTCCGCGGCACCCCCTGGCACGCCCGGCTGCTCGGCTTCAACGCGAGCGGGAAGTCGTATCAGGTCAATACGTGGTACCAGCCGGCCGTCGAGCCCGAGGCCCTCAAGACCTATGACAGGGTCAAGGACAGCTTCACCCTGCTCTAGACGGCCGCCATGGCTGTCACGGCTGTCACGGCCGCCCACGACAAAGGGCCCCACGGTGTCACCCACCGCAGGGCCCCGCCGAACCGTTCGCGCTAGTCCCGCGCCTCGACCGAGGCCTGGGTCGCCGCCCCGGCCTGCGCGACCTCGCCCTTCGAACCGAGCTTCTCCTTCGCGAAGGCGATCACCAGCACCACCCCCGCGACAAGCAGCGACAGCAGCACCGTCTCGCGCCCGTCATGCTCCGTGTCCGTGAGCATGTAGCCGAGGACGAACACGATCAGCGCGGCCGTCGCCCAGGTCAGGTACGGGTACAGCCACATCTTCACGACCAGCTTCTCCGGCGCCTCGGCCTGGATGATCTTCCGCATCCGTAGCTGCGAGAAACAGATGACCAGCCACACGAACAGGGCGACCGCACCACTGGAGTTCACCAGGAAGAGGAAGACCGAGTCCGGGAACTTGTAGTTGAAGAAGACGGCCACGAAGCCGAACACGACCGACGAGACGATCGCGGCCATCGGCACACCACGGGACGTGGTCTTCGCGAACACCTTCGGCGCGTCACCGCGCTCACCGAGGGAGAAGGCCATACGGGAGGCCGTGTACAGGCCGGAGTTCAGACAGGACAGCACCGACGTCAACACGATGAAGTTCATGATCTGACCGGCGTGCGCGATACCGAGGGAGTCCAGCGCGGCGACGTACGAGCCCTGGTCCGCGATCGACTTGTCGTCCCACGGCAGCAGGGTGACCACGACGAAGATCGACCCGAGGTAGAAGACGCCGATACGCCAGATGATGCTGTTGGTCGACTTGGTGACCGCCCGCTGCGGGTCCTCGGACTCACCGGCCGCGAGGGTCGCGATCTCGCTGCCCATGAAGGAGAAGACGACGAGCAGGACGCCGGTGAGGATCGCACCGGGCCCGTTGGGCAGGAAGCCGCCGTGGTCGGTGAGGTTGCCGAGTCCGGCCTTGTCGCTGTCGACGCCCGGCAGCACACCGAAGACCGCGAGCCCGCCGACCACGATGAACGCACCGATCGCCACGACCTTGATCCCGGCGAACCAGAACTCGAACTCGCCGTAGGAGCCGACGGAGACGAGGTTGGTGGCGGTCAGGACCACCATCACGATGAGCGCCCAGCCCCACTGCGGTACGGCGGGTATCCACCCTTCGAGGATCTTGGCCCCGGCGGTCGCCTCGACCGCGAGCACGACGACCCAGAAGAACCAGTACAGCCAGCCGATGGAGAAACCGGCCCAGCGGCCCAGCGCGCGGTCGGCGTGCGCCGAGAAGGAACCCGACGTCGGGTTCGCGGCGGACATCTCGCCGAGCATCCGCATCACCAGCACCACGAGCGTGCCGACGAGGGCGTACGACAGGAGGATGCCGGGGCCCGCTGTCGCGATGCCCGAGCTGGAGCCTACGAAGAGGCCGGCGCCGATGACACCACCGATGGCGATCATCGACAGATGACGGTTCTTGAGTCCTGCCTGGAGTCCGGAACCGGGATCGCCGGGTCCTCTGGGTCCTTCAGGGCCGTTTCCGGCCTTCGTCAGGGTCGGCTGCGAAGTCATGGGACGGTTTTCCTTTGCGCCGGGTGAGCTGTCTCCCGTACGAGCGGTGTACGAGTCGGTCCAGTGAAACGGAGGCCAATGATTTCGTGAACCTTTGATTCACGATCGTTACTTGAGGTTTTCCTGAGCTTTCTCGCCACGGCCCATCATTTCGAGACATGGAACCCTGGGCTGCTTCCCCGCAACACGCATGTCACACTCGGACCATGCGCGTGTATCTCGGTTCCGACCATGCCGGCTTCGAACTCAAGAACCACCTCGTGGAGTGGCTCAAAGAAGCGGGCCATGAGCCTGTCGACTGCGGGCCCCACATCTACGACGCCCAGGACGACTACCCGCCCTTCTGCCTCCGCGCCGCGGAGCGGACGGCCGCGGACCCCGACGCCCTCGGTGTCGTCATCGGCGGCTCCGGCAACGGCGAGCAGATCGCCGCGAACAAGGTGAAGGGCGTCCGGGCGGCCCTGGCCTGGAGCGAGGAGACCGCCTCGCTCGGCCGGCAGCACAACAACGCCAACGTCGTCGCGGTCGGCGCGCGCATGCACACGCAGGACGAGGCGACGACGTTCGTCGAGACCTTCCTCAACACCCCGTTCTCGGGTGACGAGCGTCACATCCGCCGCATCGACATGCTGGCGGAGTACGAGACGAAGGGCGACCTCCCGCCGATCCCGGCGCACCACCCGCAGCAGTAGTCGGTTCTTCGAGGCCCGCCCGGCGACGGACAGTCACGGGCGGGTGGGGTGGGAAAGGAAGAGGCCAGGTGCCAGAGGGGCACACGATCCACCGACTCGCGCAGGACTACGCCACCCGCTTCACCGGCGCGGCCAGAGTCACCAGTCCGCAGGGCAAGTTCTCCGACTCCGCCGCCCTCCTCGACGGCAGTCGCCTGCACACCGCCGACGCCCACGGCAAGCACCTGTTCCTGGGCTTCGCCGAGTCCTGGATCCACATCCACCTCGGCCTCTTCGGCAAGGTCACCTTCGGCGCCGCCCCCGCGCCGCCGCCCACGGACACCGTCCGCCTCCGCCTCGCCAACGACACCGCGTACGTCGACCTGCGCGGCCCCACCACCTGCGCCCTGATCACGACCGCCGAGAAGCAGGCGATACACGACCGCCTCGGTCCGGACCCCCTCCGCCCGGACGCCGACCCACACGCCGCGTACCGCCGGATCTCGCGCAGCCGTACGACGATCGCCGCCCTGCTGATGGACCAGAAGGTCATCGCCGGAGTCGGCAACGTCTACCGCGCCGAGGTCCTCTTCCGACACCGCATCGACCCCTACCGGGCCGGCAAGGACATCACCCAGGCCGAGTGGGACGCGATGTGGGCCGACCTCGTCGCTCTCATGCGCGAGGGCGTGCGCCACAACCGCATCGACACAGTCCGCCCGGAACACACCCCGGAGGCGATGGGCCGCCCGCCGCGCGTCGACGACCACGGCGGCGAGGTGTACGTCTACCGCAGGGCCAACCTGCCCTGCCACATCTGTGGCGGCGAGATCCGCACCGCCGACCTCGCCGCCCGCAACCTCTTCTGGTGCCCGGCCTGCCAGGAGGACCAGTAGGGCTTGGGCAGGTGCATTTGTCGGTGGCGTGTCCCGGCCCGTCAGAACATGTGCGGCAGCCAGGGTGCCACCCAGGACCCGAACCCCACCGACGCCTCCGCCAGCGCCCCCGGCCGCACCTCGCGCACCCGCCCGGCCGCCGCCAGCGAGCCCAGGCTCACACCGCCCAGGTACGCCGCCCCCAATTCCCGTACCGACAGGACGAGATCGGCCGCATCCGTCGTACGGGAGCAGGAGGCGCCCTTCGTGTCGCCGCTCAGCCGCCACCGGCCCGTGTTCCAGGGGCAGAAGGCGTCCTCGACCTCGAACACCACGTCCACCGGCGCCTGATAGGTGCGCGCCTCCAGCGCGGCGCCCAGGTCCACCAGCCGCACGTGCAGCGCGTCCCGCACTCGAATCCCGCACCGCCGGATGTCGGACACCATCTGCAGCCACGGCTCGTCCGTCGGCCGCCCGCGTGCGACGAGCGTCGACGTCAGGTCGATGTCGAACAGGAACCGCCACAGCGCCGCGTGCGCCGCGGGGTCGAGCGCCTCGGTGGAACTCACCTCGACTTTGCCGTTGGGCCCGTTGGTGTCCCAGGCCGGTTTCACCCGGAACCGGACGTAGCCCACGACCTCGCCGTCCCGTTCCGCGACCACGCACTGGAGCGGTGACGCCCCGCCCCTCTCGCTCTCCGGATCGAGCAGGAAGAGCTGCTCCCAGCCGGGCAGCCGCTCCACCATCCCCGGCCGCTCGGACACCTTGCGCGCGTACACCGCC
Source organism: Streptomyces sp. NPDC043427 (assembly GCF_056436655.1). NCBI lineage: Bacteria > Bacillati > Actinomycetota > Actinomycetes > Kitasatosporales > Streptomycetaceae > Streptomyces > Streptomyces sp. NPDC043427. Next base: position 108,613 of record NZ_JBWKCC010000033.1, read on the forward strand.
TCGCACGCGTCGAGCACCTCGGCGGGTGCCGCGTAGCGAAGGCGTACGTCGTCCGTGCCGGGCGGCACCGTCAGCCGGACCCGGCTGGTGTCGACCTCGGTGTTCACGTGGTGCGTGGCGACGCCGTACCCGAACCGCCCGTAGATGGCCGGCTCGGACGCCGTCAGCACCGCGAGGGGCCAGCCCCACGCGCGGACGTCGTCCAGTTGCCGCCGCATCATCGACGTCAGTACCCCGCGTCTGCGGTGCGTCGCGGCCACGCTCACCATCGTCACGCCCGCCGCGGGCACCGAGACACCGCCCGGCACGGTCAGCCGGAAGCTGAACGCCCCGGCCGATCCCACGCACACATCGCCGTCCCACGCCCCGAGTGAGCGGTCGAACTCGGTGAGCGCGCGCCACAGCTCGCGCTCCTCCGACGACTCCGCGACTCCGCCGAAGGCACGGAGCAAGTTGTCGTACCACTGGTCCCAGTCGTCCGGCCGCAGGACCCGCAGGTCGGCGGCGAGGTCGGTCGCTTCAGTCCCCATGCACCATGCCTACCAGCACTTTGTCGGGACGAGCGAGGCAATTTTCCCGGTGCGACCGTGTGACGGCGCTCCGTGAAGTTCACTGTGAAGTTGAAACTCGGACGGGGGACAAGTGGGACCTCCCGTGCCAAGCAGCTGGTCCGATGGATAGGGTCCCGAACTAATGGCAGCAGGACGAGAGCGGCGCGCGGAGGCCGACACGTTCACGGCCCGGTTGAAGCACCAGCTGCACCGGGCTCGAACCGGCATGCGCAGAAGCGCAGTCGACTACTTCCGCGGGGACGGCTCGGACTGGATCGCGCTGGCCGGTCTGCTCATCACCATCCCCCTCATCGCGGCCACCACACTCGCCAACTCGGTGTGGTGCTCACCGGCCGCGCTGGTCCTCCCCATCGTCGCCGGCGGCCTGCTGCTGCGCCCGGCCAGCCTGCTCGGCCTGTACGCGGCGGCGGCGACGGCGCTGATCGTGGAGTCGGTGCAGCTGGGCCCGTACACACAGGGGCCCTCGCGCGTCACCCCGGGCGTCGTGCTGGTCGTGGCCGCCTGCGGGTTCTTCGGCCTGCTGATCGCGCAGTTCCGCAGCCGGGTCGGTGTGCCCTGGCGGCGGGGCGGCACGATGCTCTTCGACCTGCGCGAACGCATCCGGGTGCAGAGCAAGCTGCCGCAACTGCCGCAGGGCTGGCACCGCGAGATGGCGCTGCGGCCGGCGGGGGGTCAGTCGTTCTCCGGTGACTTCGTTGTCGCGGCCTGCACGAACGGCGGGCGCACCCTGGAGGTCGTCCTCACGGACGTGTCCGGCAAGGGCATGGACGCGGGATCGCGCGCGCTGCTGCTGTCCGGCGCGTTCGGGGGCCTGCTGGGCTCGCTGCCGCCCCACGCCTTCCTCCCGGCCGCGAACGGCTACCTCCTGCGCCAGGACTGGGACGAGGGCTTCGCGACCTCCATCCACCTGGTCCTGGACCTCGACTCCGGCGACTACGAGCTGTACTCCGCCGGTCATCCACCGGGCCTGCAGCTCAGCGCGGGCAGCGGCCGCTGGGAGGAGAAGGCCGCCGAAGGGCCCCTGCTCGGTGTGTACGACGGCGCCCAGTTCGATCCGGTGAAGGGCTCACTGCGCCCCGGCGACGTGTTGATGCTGTTCACGGACGGGCTGGTGGAGACCTCCGACCGTGACATCGTCGAAGGCATCGACCGCCTCACCGGTGAAGCCGACCGCTATGTCGCCGGCGGCTTCCACGGCGCCGCCTGGCACCTCATCGAGGCGGTGGCGAAGGACGTCAACGACGACCGGGCGCTGCTGCTGATCTGCCGCGAGGGGCCGACGGCCCATATGTCGATGCGCTGAAACGGCCTGTGCCAGGAGACACTGGCCGTGTGACCGACTCGCCCCGAACCACCCTCACCCTCGCCGAAGTCGAGGCCGTCGCCCGCACCGCTCACCACGGCCAAACCGACAAGGCGGGCCGCCCCTACGCCGAACACCTCCACGCCGTGGCCGAAGGGGTCCGCGTGCGCGGTGGCGACGACGAGCAGATCGCCGCGGCCTGGCTGCACGACTCCGTCGAGGACAACGCCCTGTCGGAGCGGTGGTTGGAGGAAGCGGCCCTCACCCGCCGTACCAAGGACATCGTCCTCGCCCTCACCAAGCGCACCGGCGAATCCCCCGAAACCTACGCGGCCCGCATCCTCGACACCCCGGGCGCCCTGCTCGTGAAGGAAGCGGACCTCGCCCACAACGCGAACCCGGACCGCCTGGCGATCCTGGACGAACCGACCCGCAACCGCCTGACCGAGAAGTACGCGCGGATGCGCGCACTCCTCGGAGTCACAGCACCGGACACCCGCTCCGCGCCTAGGGCCTCTCGTTTGGATCATGCCGGACTCGTGGGTCCGGCCTGATCCAAACGATAGACCCTAGGCGTTGACCTTCTCGCGGCGCTCAGTGGCCGCTCCGGTCTTCTCGCGCTCGCGCGCGACCTCCGCGGCGTCCCGCTTGAAGGCCCAGTCCATCTTCGGCTCCATGGCGAACCGGAACACCCGCTGGACCGGCTTCGTGCACAGCAGCGTGACGACCGCACCCGCCAGCACGGTCACGAACACCTCACCGAGCGGCCGGTGCAGCCAGTCCTGGTCGAACCAGCCGGTGTAGTCGCCGCCCTTCACCAGGAACCCGTGCAGCAGGTAGCCGTACAGGGTGCCCGCGCCCAGCGCCGTGAACCACATCCGGCGCCCCGGCACCCATGCGAAGAAGCACGCGGTCAGCACGAGCGAGCAGCCGAACATCGCGAGGACCATGACCGGCCCGACCCACCAGGGCGAGTTCAACTCCTGCGCGGAGTCACGGTGGTAGAACCACCCCGCGTTCATCCGCGGCACCGCCCACCAGGCGAAGGCCAGCGCGACCGCGAACACCGGCACGGCCGCGATGCGCGCGGAACGGCGGCGCACCAGCCGGAAGTGCTCGGGCTTCATGGTCAGACCCAGCACGAAGAACGGCAGGAACTGCAGGACACGCTGGAGGTCGAGGTCGTCACCGATGTTCGGTGTGGCCGACGCCAGCATGGCGATGCCGAGCGCGAGCGGCAGCGGCCAACGGACCGTCTTCCACAGGGGCGTGGTCAGCCGCCACACGAACAGCGCGCACAGGAACCAGGTCAGGTACCACGGGTCGAGAAGGCTGATGTCCTGGTCCGGCGCGTCGTCGACGACGCGCTTGAAGAGCGGGTAGGCCGTCTCGAAGACGATGTACGGCACGGCGACACCGGTGACCAGCCGCTTCACTCGGCTCGGGCTGGCGTCGAAACTCCGTGAGAAGAAGCCGGAGATGACGATGAACGCCGGCATGTGGAAGGCGTACACGAACATGTACGTGGCCTGCAGAACCCGGCTGTCGTCCTTCAGGGGCTCCCAGGCGTGGCCGATGGCCACCAGCACGATCGCCAGGTACTTGGCGTTGTCGAAGAACGAGTCGCGCTGTTTGTTCTGCTTGTTCTGCTTCTGTGGGTTTTGGGGTGAGCGTGGAGTGGGCACTCCTGATGTCGAGGAGTGCTGTGGGGGGAGTGGCGCTCTGTTGCGGCCGTTGGGCTGTAGCGAGTTCGTCACAGATCCTCCCACCCCGTCTCCGGGGAGAAGATCCGAGACCTCGTTGCGTGTGTGGGGGGCGAGGCGGCGTGGAACATCTGAGGCACCCTAGCGTTGTCCGTGGCTTTCCGTAAAACGCCCTGCGCAATTCATGGTTATCGGTCTCGGGTACCCCGTCTTAACAAACTCGATCCCGTTGTCGGGGTGATGGCCCACACACTGCCTGCCGCCGATCCAGGCCCCCATGGGCGCCCTTGATGTCGCGATTCATCCTGACTAATTGGTGCATAAGACCAGCGGGCGATGTGTCCCCGATGTGGCCATGTCCGCAATTCGAATTACCTGCGAACGCGATGTGTGGACATGGAAAGGATCCCTGTTAATTCCCTGTGCGGGTGCACGGTCGAATTAATGTGCGGCACACCGCAGTTGAGTCCCCGAACAGTTCCCTGTCACCGGCCGGCGCGGCCGGATCCGGTGAGAGTGTGACCAACGATGCGTCACGGGCCGCATATGCGAGCCGGGTTGGTGGCACGATGGTTCTGGCGGGGGTGTGCTGGCTGGGCATCCCCGGGCCGGGAGAGCGGACCGACCTAGGGTGTGATCAGTTGTGGCCATTTCTCTGTCAGTGGTGCTGCTGTTGGCGATCATCCTGGTGGTGCTGATCAGAGGTGGGTCGATCAAGGCGGGACCCGCCATCGTCGCCATCCTCTTCGGCTTCTTCCTCGCCTCGACGGGCATGGCCCCGTCAATCAACCGCTTCCTCAACTCGCTAGCGGAAACGATCAACTCGATCAGCTTCTGACACCCACCGGCGGTCGCCCCGGGCGCAGCACGCACGGAAACGACTCGGGGCCGGGTCGGAGGACTGACCTCCGACCCGGCCCCGAGTCGTACAGAGCGGGCGACGGGAATCGAACCCGCGTAGCTAGTTTGGAAGACTAGGGCTCTACCATTGAGCTACGCCCGCACACAGCGCGCCACGGCTCGGTGACCGCGGCACTGCAGGCATCGTAGCGGGTCGACCCCGCTCGTCGCACACCGCATTCCCGCACGCGCCGGAGTGCGCCCGGTGCTCGCCAAATGCGGCGGCCTCACTGCCTGCGGGCATGTACCCTACGTGTCGCACCAGACGGGGTGTGGCGCAGCTTGGTAGCGCGTCCGCTTTGGGAGCGGAAGGCCGTGGGTTCAAATCCCGCCACCCCGACCATCGACCGGCCATACCGGTCACCCACGCGATCACCTCGCTTGATCGCCTTTGGGGCGTTCCGTGGCTGCGGTTACTATGCAAGCTGCGCGCCCGTGTGTCTCGTCCACTGGAAGTACTCCACTGGAAGTCCTCCGGGCGGCGAAATCCGCCGGACCAGTCTGGCCCCGGCAGAAACCAAGAAGTCAGCCACAAGGAGACCGAACCGTGAAGAGCGCCGTGGAGACCCTGAACCCGACTCGGGTTCGGCTCACTGTCGAGGTGCCCTTCGAGGAGCTCAAGGACAGCCTCGACGCGGCGTACAAGAAGATCAACCAGCAGGTCACGGTGAAGGGCTTCCGCAAGGGCAAGATCCCCGCCCGGGTCATCGACCAGCGGTTCGGCCGTGGCGCCGTGCTGGAGGAGGCCGTCAACGACGCCCTTCCGAAGTTCTACACGGAGGCGGTCAACGAGGCCGAGATCGACGTCCTGGGCCAGCCCGAGGTCGACATCACCGAGCTGAAGGACGGCGAGACGCTGAACTTCACCGCCGAGGTCGACATCCGCCCGTCCCTCGAGATCCCGGACTACTCCGGAATCGAGGTCGAGGTCGACGCCGTCGAGGTCACCGACGAGGACCTCGAGAAGTCGGTCGAGCAGCTCCGCGAGCGCTTCGCCTCGACCTCCCCGGTCGAGCGCGCCGCCGAGGACGGCGACACCGTCACGGTCGACCTGCAGGCCAAGGTCGACGGCGAGGTCCTCGAGGACGGCGTCGCCGAGGGTGTCTCGTACACCATCGGCTCCGGCGAGCTGCTCGACGGCATCGACGACGCCGTGAAGGGCCTGGAGGCCGGTGGCGAGGCCACCTTCACCTCCGAGCTCAAGGGCGGCTCGGCGGCCGGCAAGGAGGCCGAGGTCACCGTCAAGGTCACCCAGGTCGCCGCCCGGGAGCTCCCCGAGCTCGACGACGAGTTCGCGCAGCTCGCGTCCGAGTTCGACACCCTCGAGGAGCTGAAGGCCGACAGCCGCAAGCGCCTGGAGAACATGAAGCAGTACGACCAGGCCACGCAGGCCCAGGAGCGTGTCCTGGAGAAGCTGCTCGAGCTGGTCGAGGTCCCGGTCCCCGAGAAGCTGCTCGAGGACGAGGTCAACACCCGCAAGCACAACCTGGAGCACCACCAGCTCGGCCAGATGGGCCTCGACCTGGCGAAGTACCTGGAGATCCAGGGCAAGACCGCCGAGGAGTTCGAGACCGAGACCCGTGAGGCCGCGGTCAAGGGCATCAAGACCCAGTTCGTCCTCGACGAGCTGGTCAAGCGGGAGAAGCTCAACGTCAACCAGGAGGAGCTCACCGAGCACCTCATGCGCCGTGCCGCCTCCTCCGGCATGTCCCCCGACCAGTTCGCCCAGGCCGTCGTCGAGGGCGGCCAGGTGCCCCTCCTCGTCGGCGAGGTCGCTCGCGGCAAGGCCCTGGCCCTGGTCGTCGAGTCCGCCACGGTGAAGGACACCAACGGCGAGGTCATCGACCTGGACGACGAGGAGGAGGAGGGCTCCGCCGAGGAGACCACCGCCGCCGAGGCGCAGGCCGAGGACAAGGGCGAGGGCGACGAGAAGGCCGACGCCTGATCCTCGCGTCACCGCTGACATAGGGCTGACATAGGTACGAGGGGCCCTGGGGCAATCAGCTCCGGGGCCCCTCGTCGTACGCCAGGGGCAGCGCCCAGGGGCGCGGGGAACTGCGCGATCAGCCACTGCGGACCCGCGGTGGCCCACGACGCAGAGGCACCCCCTCGCTACGCCCCCGGCGAACAGTCCCCTCTCCGGGATTCCCCGAAGGGACGCGCGCGTTAGGGTCCATGAATACGAGGGCAGTGGAGTCCCCGAACGGCTCCAGCCCCGCAGGGAAACGTGAGACGGCCCGGCGCCGTCGTAAGACGAGCAGGTGGATACGTGACGAATCTGATGCCCTCCGCCGCCGGCGAGCCTTCCATCGGTGGTGGGCTCGGCGACCAGGTCTACAACCGGCTGCTCAACGAGCGGATCATCTTCCTCGGCCAGCCGGTCGACGACGACATTGCCAACAAGATCACCGCGCAGCTGCTGCTCCTTGCCGCCGACCCGGACAAGGACATCTTCCTGTACATCAACAGCCCCGGCGGCTCGATCACCGCCGGCATGGCGATCTACGACACCATGCAGTACATCAAGAACGACGTGGTGACCATCGCCATGGGCCTCGCCGCCTCGATGGGACAGTTCCTGCTGAGCGCGGGCACGCCGGGCAAGCGCTTCGCGCTGCCGAACGCCGAGATCCTGATCCACCAGCCCTCCGCGGGCCTGGCGGGCTCGGCCTCCGACATCAAGATCCACGCCGAGCGGCTGCTGCACACCAAGAAGCGCATGGCCGAGCTCACGGCCCAGCACACGGGTCAGACCATTGAGCAGATCACCCGTGACTCGGACCGCGACCGCTGGTTCGACGCGCATGAGGCCAAGGACTACGGCCTCATCGACGAAGTGATGGAAACGGCCGCAGGCATGCCGGGCGGCGGCGGTACCGGGGCCTGACCCCAGCAGAGGGCTGAAACGCCCCAGCACAGCCCCCAGCCGACCGCCTCAGCCCCTAGGAGACAGACAGTGAACGACTTCCCCGGCAGCAGCCTGTACGACCGTACGAGCGCCGAATACACGGGTCCCATGGCCGAGTCCCGTTACGTCATCCCGCGCTTCGTGGAGCGCACCTCGCAGGGCATTCGCGAGTACGACCCGTACGCGAAGCTCTTCGAGGAGCGCGTGATCTTCCTCGGTGTGCAGATCGACGACGCCTCCGCCAACGACGTCATGGCGCAGCTGCTGTGCCTGGAGTCGATGGACCCCGACCGGGACATCTCGGTCTACATCAACAGCCCCGGCGGCTCCTTCACGGCGCTCACGGCGATCTACGACACGATGCAGTTCGTCAAGCCCGACATCCAGACGGTCTGCATGGGCCAGGCGGCCTCCGCCGCCGCCATCCTGCTCGCCGCCGGTACGCCGGGCAAGCGGATGGCGCTGCCCAACGCGCGCGTGCTGATCCACCAGCCGTACAGTGAGACGGGCCGGGGTCAGGTCTCCGACCTGGAGATCGCCGCCAACGAGATCCTGCGGATGCGTGCGCAGCTCGAGGAGATGCTGGCCAAGCACTCCACCACGCCGATCGAGAAGATCCGCGAGGACATCGAGCGCGACAAGATCCTCACGGCCGAGGACGCCCTGTCGTACGGCCTGATCGACCAGATCATCTCCACCCGGAAGATGAACAACGCCGACGTCCGCTGACGCGGACGCGCGCAGTATCTGCCGCCCTTGGCGCGGCTCGGCACGTGCCCGACAAGGTGCACGTCAAAGTGAACCGTGCCAAGGGGGGCCCGAACGGGGGGCCAGGCAAGGTACCGTCGGACATAAGGCAGCACCAGGAGCCGCTGGACCTAGGCGTCTCCCAGGCGAAGGGGAAGCACACCGTGGCACGCATCGGTGACGGCGGCGATCTGCTCAAGTGCTCGTTCTGCGGCAAGAGCCAGAAGCAGGTCAAGAAGCTCATCGCAGGGCCCGGTGTGTACATCTGCGACGAGTGCATCGACCTCTGCAACGAGATCATCGAGGAAGAACTCGCGGAGACGAGCGAGGTCCGCTGGGAGGAACTCCCGAAGCCCCGCGAGATCTACGAGTTCCTCGAGGGCTACGTGGTCGGCCAGGAGGCGGCCAAGAAGGCCCTCTCCGTCGCGGTGTACAACCACTACAAGCGGGTCCAGGCCGGTGAGAACGGCGGCGGTCAAAGCCGCGAGGACGCCATCGAGTTGGCGAAGTCCAACATCCTCCTGCTGGGCCCCACGGGCTCCGGCAAGACCCTCCTCGCACAGACGCTCGCGCGCATGCTGAACGTCCCGTTCGCCATCGCCGACGCGACGGCGCTCACGGAGGCGGGGTACGTCGGCGAGGACGTCGAGAACATCCTGCTCAAGCTGATCCAGGCGGCCGACTACGACGTCAAGAAGGCCGAGACCGGGATCATCTACATCGACGAGATCGACAAGGTCGCGCGCAAGAGTGAGAACCCGTCGATCACGCGTGACGTCAGCGGCGAGGGCGTACAGCAGGCCCTGCTGAAGATCCTGGAGGGCACCACGGCCTCGGTGCCGCCCCAGGGCGGCCGCAAGCACCCGCACCAGGAGTTCATCCAGATCGACACGACGAACGTCCTGTTCATCGTGGGCGGTGCCTTCTCGGGCCTGGAGAAGATCATCGAGTCCCGGGCCGGCGCCAAGGGCATCGGCTTCGGTGCGACGATCCGCTCCAAGCGCGAACTGGAGGCCAAGGACCAGTTCGAGGACGTCATGCCCGAGGACCTGGTCAAGTTCGGCATGATCCCCGAGTTCATCGGCCGCCTCCCCGTCATCACCTCGGTCCACAACCTAGACCGCGAGGCCCTCCTCCAGATCCTCGTCGAGCCCCGCAACGCGCTGGTGAAGCAGTACCAGCGCCTCTTCGAGCTCGACGGCGTGGAGCTGGACTTCGAGCGTGAGGCCCTGGAGGCCATCGCCGATCAGGCCATCCTCCGCCAGACCGGCGCGCGCGGTCTGCGCGCCATCATGGAAGAGGTCCTGATGTCGGTGATGTACGAGGTCCCGTCCCGCAAGGACGTGGCCCGCGTCGTCATCACCGCCGACGTCGTCCACTCCAACGTGAACCCGACCCTGATCCCCCGCGACGCCCGCAACGGCCGGGGCCCGGGCGAGCAGAAGACGGCGTAACCGCCGCACGTGCACCAGCGAAGGGGCCCCGGTCGACCGACCGGGGCCCCTTCGCCGTGCAGTTGAGGTGCCGTGCAGTTGAGGCGTCAGGCCTTCACGCGGACTTCCTCGCGCATCTTCGTGGTGATGTCGATCGCGGACTCCTTGGTGATGCTCTTGGTGTTGTCACCGGGGGAGACCATGGCGATCGTGCTGTAGTCGGACCACACGCAGAACCAGTCGGTCGACTTCTTCTTGGTGAGGTTGTTGGTGCCCTCGGCCGCCTGGCACTTCATGACCGCGCCGTCGATGTCGGCCTCCTCGGGCTGGCCGACCAGCTTGGTCTGGGACTCCGTGCTGCTGGAAGAAGAGCCGGACGAGCTGGAGTTGCTGGCCTCGATCTGCTTCTGGATCGCGGCGAAGTACTTGTCCAGGGCCGTCTCGGGGTCCGCGATCTCGCCGTAACCGCCCACCATGGTCACGCCCCTGGCCGTGAGCAGCTCGCTCTTGCTGGGGATGTCCTCGGGGTCGGGGTTCTGCGGGTCGTAGTCGCCGAAGTCGGCAGTGGAGTACTGCCCGATGACGGCCTTGCCGTTCTTGACGCCGCTGGTCTCCAGGTACTTCACGGTGTCCGCGTCCGTGCTCTCGCCGCCCTTGCCGACCCGCTTGTACTCGCTGAGCACCGTCGCCGGCGTGTCCAGCTTGTGTGCGCCGTCGTCCGACAGGCCGCCGCCCCCGCCGCCCCCGCCGATCACGAAGTACGCGCCCACACCGATCGCGGCCACGACGGCGACCGCGCCGATGATCAGACCGGTCTTCTTCTTCCCGCCACCCGGCGCCGGCGGCTGGGGCACGCCGTACTGGGGCTGGCCGTACGGGGCCTGGCCGTAGGGCGGCGTGGGCTGCTGTCCGTACGGCTGCTGCTGGCCGTACGGGTTCGGCTGCTGCGGAGGGGCGCCCTGCGGGGACTGCTGCGGGTAGCCGTAGCCGGGCTGGGCAGGAGGGGGCTGCTGGGGGTAGCCGTAGCCGGGCTGAGGGGCCTGCGGCGGCTGGCCGTAGGGGCCCGGCTGGCCGTACGGTCCGGGCTGCTGGGGCTGCCCGCCGTACGGGCCCGGCTGGTTGTGACTCATTTCTGGGTTCCCCTCCAGATGCTTATGTGTTTCAGACATCCTGGCGCAGACGCAGCGTGCGCATGCCATCGGGGGTGGGCCCGTTACAGAACAAACGCGTTTCGGGACTGTGCCGTGACACCTCTAAACTGAGCCCGTGACCGAGAACGCTCAGCAGCAGCCACCAGCGCCCGACACCGAACTGCCGACCCAGTACGCGCCGGCCGACGTAGAGGGGCCGCTGTACGAGCGCTGGGTAGAGCGTGGTTACTTCGAGGCGGACGAGAAGAGCGACAAGCCTCCGTACACCATCGTCATCCCGCCGCCGAACGTCACGGGCAGCCTGCACCTCGGGCACGCCTTCGAGCACACGCTGATCGACGCCCTCACCCGCCGGAAGCGGATGCAGGGTTACGAGACGCTGTGGCAGCCCGGCATGGACCACGCCGGCATCGCGACCCAGAACGTCGTCGAGCGCGAGCTCGGCAAGGAGGGCAAGTCCCGCCACGACCTGGGCCGTGAGGCGTTCGTCGAGCGTGTCTGGCAGTGGAAGGGCGAGTCCGGTGGGCAGATCTCCGGCCAGATGCGCCGCCTGGGAGACGGTGTCGCGTGGTCGCGTGAGCGCTTCACCATGGACGAGGGCCTTTCCCAGGCCGTCCAGACCATCTTCAAGCGGCTCTACGACGACGAGCTGATCTACCGCGCCGAGCGCATCATCAACTGGTGCCCGCGCTGCCTGACGGCCATCTCCGACATCGAGGTGGAGTACCAGGACGACGACGGCGAGCTCGTCTCCATCAAGTACGGCGAGGGTGACGAGACGCTCGTCGTCGCCACCACCCGCGCCGAGACCATGCTCGGTGACACGGCCGTCGCCGTTCACCCCGAGGACGAGCGGTACAAGCACCTGGTCGGCAAGCTGATCAAGCTGCCGCTGACCGACCGCTCCATCCCGGTTGTCGCCGACGAGCACGTCGACCCCGAGTTCGGCACCGGCGCCGTCAAGGTCACCCCGGCGCACGACCCGAACGACTTCGAGATCGGCCAGCGCCACAACCTGCCGTCCCTCACCGTCATGGACGAGCACGCCGTCATCACCGCCCACGGCCCCTTCCAGGGCCAGGACCGGCTCGAGGCCCGGTCGGCGATCGTCGCGGCCCTGCGCGCCGAGGGCCGGATCGTCGCCGAGAAGCGGCCGTACGTCCACAGCGTCGGCCACTGCTCGCGTTGCAAGACCACCATCGAGCCGCGCCTGTCCATGCAGTGGTGGGTCAAGGTCGGCCCGCTGGCGAAGGCGGCCGGTGACGCCGTCCGCGAGGGCAAGGTCAAGATCCATCCGCAGGAGATGGAGAAGCGGTACTTCGACTGGGTCGACAACCTCCACGACTGGTGCATCTCGCGGCAGTTGTGGTGGGGCCACCGCATCCCGGTCTGGTACGGCCCCGAGGGTGAGGTCGTCTGCGTCGGCCCCGACGAGCAGCCGCCGAGCGGCGAGGGCTGGCGTCAGGACACCGACGTCCTCGACACCTGGTTCTCCTCCGGCCTGTGGCCGTTCTCCACGCTCGGCTGGCCCGAACAGACCGAGTCGCTCGCGAAGTTCTACCCGAACTCCGTCCTGGTCACCGGCTACGACATCCTCTTCTTCTGGGTCGCCAGGATGATGATGTTCGGCCTGTACGCGATGGACGGCACCCCGCCGTTCCACACCATCGCCCTGCACGGCATGGTCCGCGACCAGTTCGGCAAGAAGATGTCGAAGTCCTTCGGCAACGCGGTCAACCCGCTGGACTGGATGGACAAGTACGGCAGCGACGCACTGAGGTTCACGCTCGCCCGCGGCGCCAACCCCGGTGTCGATGTCCCGATCGGCGAGGACTGGGTCCAGGGTTCCCGCAACTTCGCCAACAAGATCTGGAACGCGACCCGCTTCGCGCTGATGAACGGCGCGACGATCGAGGGCCCGCTGCCGGACGCGTCCGCGATGGCGGCGACCGACCGGTGGATCCTGTCCCGCCTCAACTCCGTTGTCGCCGAAGTCGACGCGTTCTACGAGGACTACCAGTTCGCCAAGCTCTCCGACGCGCTGTTCCACTTCGCGTGGGACGAGGTGTTCGACTGGTACGTCGAGCTGTCGAAGACCACGTTCGCCGCCGGCGGTGAAGCCGCCGAGGTCAGCAAGCGGGTCCTGGGCGAGGTCCTCGACGTGACGCTCAAGCTCCTGCACCCGGTCGTCCCGTTCGTCACCGAGACGCTGTGGACCACGCTGACCGGCGGCGAGTCCGTCGTCATCGCCGAGTGGCCGAAGGACAGTGGCTTCCGGGACGCCGACGCCGAGCGCGAGATCGAGACGCTCCAGTCCGTCATCACCGAGGTCCGCCGCTTCCGCGCCGACCAGGGCCTTCAGCCCGGCCAGCGGGTTCCGGCCCGTCTGGAGCTGGGCGGCACGGCGCTGGCCCCCCACGAGGCGGCCATCCGCCAGCTGCTGCGCCTCCAGCCCGAGGGCGAGAGCTTCTCGGCGACGGCGACCCTGCCGGTCGCCGGGGCGACGGTCGCGCTGGACCTCTCCGGCACGATCGACGTCGCCGCGGAGCGCAAGCGGCTGGCGAAGGATCTGGCGGCCGCGGAGAAGGAGAAGGCGCAGGCCACGGCGAAGCTGGGGAACGAGGCGTTCCTCGCGAAGGCGCCGGAGAACGTGGTGGACAAGATCCGCGGGCGGCTCGCCAAGGCGGACGAGGACATCACACGGATCCTGGCGCAGCTGGAGCGGCTGCCGCAGGCGTGAGCGCGCAGCCCGGGGGGCAAGCGGGGGGGGGGGGGGGGGGGGGGGGGGGGGGGGGGAGAGAAGGGGGGAGGGGGGGGGGGGGGGGGGGGGGGGGGGGGGGGGGGGGGGTGGCGGGGGGGGGGGGGGGGGGGGGGGGGGGGGGGGGGGGGGGGGGGGGGGG